>JBKPJS010000198.1:0-2586 GCA_046730815.1 Acidobacteriota bacterium | reverse complement strand
GCGTTAAGTTTATGGCTGAGACGGCGAAGATTCTCAATCCGGGCAAGAAGGTGCTCATTCCTTCGTTGAAAGCTGGATGTTCCCTTGCCGCAAGCATTACTGCTGAAGACGTGCGCGAGCTGAAAAAGAGATTTCCCGGCGTTCCTGTAGTGACTTACATCAACACTTACGCCGACGTGAAAGCGGAGTCTGACATCTGTTGCACGTCGTCGAATGCCATCAAAGTGGTTGAGTCGCTGAATACTGACAAGGTGATCTTTATTCCGGACGAATACCTGGCGGGCAACGTCGCGCGCGAGACCGGCAAGCAGATCATCTTTCCCACACGCGAGCCGCAGATGCATTTTCCCAACGAACTTGATTATCAAATGATCGGTTGGCCCGGGCGCTGCGAAGTACACGAGAAGTTCAGCGTCGAAGACATTGAGAATGTTCGCAAGCAGTTTCCTGATGTCGTAATCCTCGCGCATCCGGAATGCAGCCCTGCAGTCGTCGCAGCTTCGGATTTTTCAGGCAGCACGACGGCGATGATTAGATACGTGGAGCAGACGAATGCGCCGCGCTATTTGCTACTGACTGAGTGTTCGATGGGGGACAACGTGGCGGCGGCTAATCCCGAGAAGGAGATGCTGCGGCTTTGCAGTGTGCGTTGCCCGCACATGAATCAGATCACGCTTGAAGACACGCTCGAATCGCTGCGGAAAGAGCAGTTTGAGATCTTTATCGAGGAAGACGTTCGCAGGCGCGCGTTGCGTTCGGTGCAGCGTATGCTCGAGATCGGACGAGAAGACTGAGCCGCAAATTAACGCGGATGGACGCTGATTAGCAATCTGCGCCCATCCGCGTTAATCTGCGGCTCAATATGGAAAATATCGAGGTCTTAATCATCGGTTGCGGAATTGCCGGTGCGACCGCTGCGCTTCGTCTCGCTCGAAATCCTGAGCGCCAAATCACAATCATCACTCGAGCCCACGACGCTCACGAGTCAAACACTCGCTACGCGCAGGGCGGTATTATCGGTCGCGGTCCTGACGATAGTTCGGAGTTGTTGTTTGAAGACATCGTCGCCGCGGGCGCGGGTGTGAGTTCACCACAAGCTGCGCGACTTCTCGCTGACGAAGGTCCGCAACTGCTCAATGAAGTGCTTGAGCGCACGGCGGGGGTAGTCTTCGATCACACTGCGGAAGGCACGCCTGTTTGGGGACAAGAGGCCGCCCATTCGCGCCGGCGAATCCTTCACGTGGGCGACGCAACCGGCCGCGCGATCATGAATGGTCTCGTTAGCGCGCTGAGCGATTGTCCAAACATCAAGATCAAGTCAGAAGCCACCGCCGTTGACCTGATCACCTTTCCGCACCATTCGCGTAATCCACTCGACAACTACCGCGAAATTTCCTGTCACGGATGTTACGTCTTCGATCGCTCTGAGAAGACTGTGCACCGCTATCTTGCGATCGCGACAATCCTTGCCACCGGTGGTCTGGGACGCATCTATCGCAACACTACAAACCCGGTGGGTTCGCGCGGCGACGGGCTTGCAATGGCGCATCGAGCCGGAGCACGGATCGCCAACGCTGAATACGTGCAGTTTCATCCGACAGCGTTAGCTGCTCCCGGTGCTGAAGGGTTATTGATTAGCGAAGCTGTTCGTGGTGAAGGCGGAGTGTTGTTGACGCCTGAGTTGCGACCTTTTATGGAGCGGTATTCGCCGGAATGGAAGGATCTTGCTCCGCGCGATATCGTTGCGCGTGCGATTCACCACGAGATGGATGCGCAAGGATATTCCTACGTGCTCCTCGATATCGCTTCGCACATGTCCGCTAAAGCAATTCGAGAACGGTTTCCGTTTATTTACGACCAATGTTTGAAGGTTGGCCTCGACATCTCGCGCGAGCCTGTGCCGGTTGTGCCCGCGGCGCACTATTTTTGCGGCGGTGTGTTGGTGGATGAATGGGCGCGTTCGACGATCCGCAACTTGTACGCAGTCGGTGAAATTAGTTGCACTGGTGTGCATGGCGCGAACCGGCTCGCTTCAACTTCGCTCCTGGAAGGCTTGGTGTGGGGAAATCGCGCCGCGTTGGAGCTCGAGAGGGCGCTCAGCCAGGAAACGAATGAACAGAAGCCGAAGTTTGAAGATATTCCATCATGGGATGAGAGTGGTTTGAGTGCGGAGCCTGATCCCGCTCTGATTCAGGGCGACATGCAGACAATTCAAAACATCATGTGGCACTATGTGGGACTTGTGCGCAGTGCCGAGCGCTTATCGCGTGCGATTCGCGAGTTGCGCCACTTGTGGAATGAAATTGAGACGTTTTATCGCACGACGAAGCTGTCTGATGGATTGATTGGTTTGCGCAATGCGGTTGAGGTTGCGCTGATAGTGGCGCAGGCAGCGCAGCACAACCGCCAGAGTCGCGGATGTCACTACCGGCAGGATTCGGTGTCGATTACAGGCGACAGACTGATTTAGCATGTTCAGCACTCTTACACTCTTAGGACTCGGTCTTTTATTTGGACTGAAACACGCGACCGAAGTCGATCACGTCGTCGCTGTTTCGACGATTGCGAGCCAGCAACGCAACGTCC
>JBKPJS010000197.1:0-4440 GCA_046730815.1 Acidobacteriota bacterium | reverse complement strand
GTGTATAAGAGACAGCCGCCACCTGGTCCAACGGTGAAGAAACTTGCGGAAGACGTGTATGCCCTGCTCGGCTCATACAACAGTCTCTTCGTTGTTTTTAAGGACCACGTTCTGGTTGTCGAAGCAGGATCAAACAATCGCTACTCTGCCGCTTCGATTGCCGAGATTAAAAAGATCGCACCTGACAAGCCCATTCGCTATTTAGTCTCGACGCATTTCCATTTCGATCATCTCGGCGGGGTGCGGAGTTACGTTGCGGAAGGGACAAAGATCGTGACGACGCCGAGTGCAAAGTCAGTGATTGAGCGTGCGGTCAGCGCTTCGCACGTGATGCGTCCCGACGCGCTCTCGCGTAATCCGAAACCGGCGGTGATTGAAACGATTGATGCGAAGCGTGTGTTTGATGATGGTATGCACAAGGTTGAGCTCTATCGCTTTGCTAACCCGCACGTGGGCGAGATGATCATCGCCTATTTGCCGAAAGAGAAGATTCTGCTCGAAGCTGACATGCTCGACATTCCGGAAGTCGGGAGCCCGAGCGCTGGAGAGGACACCGTGGATCTCGCGAATCAGATCGAGAAGCTTGGCTTGCAGGTGGAAACGCTGATCCCGGTTCACGGGAAACTTGGGACAATGGCAGATCTGAGAACAGCGATCTCGACTAGAGTTAGCCGCAGATGAACGCGGAAAACGCAGATCAGAAACTTGGTTCTGATCCGCGTTCATCTGCGTTCATCTGCGGCTTATTTCGGTACCAGGACAACCTTGCCGATATTCTTTCGCTCTTCCATATAGCGGTGCGCCTTGCCCACATCGTCAAAGGAAAAAGCCTGATCGACGTGCGGGCGGATCCATTCTTCTTCGACACCGCGTAGAATATCCCGCATCCATAACGCGACCTTCTCCGGTTCGTGCCACATATGGCCGAGGTTCAGGCCAAACACACCCCGGTTTTTATTGAGCAACGGAAACGCGTGAAACCACGGCGTCTGGATCGCCGCCTTCAACATCTTGAGCTTTCCCGAAAAGCCGTTCGCCGAAGCAGTTGAGACTCCAAACATTCCCAAACGTCCCGTGTGTCTCAAAGCAGCGTAACTCTTCTTCCAATGCGCGCCACCAATTGGATCAGTGATCAGATCCACACCGCGTCCATTCGTCAGTTGCTGCAAGACCGGCAGCCAGTCCTCTTTTCGATAATCGATGGGGTGGTCCAGACCACGCTCCCGCAGAAACTTGTGCTTGCCCGGGCTTGCGGTGCCATACGTCGCGGCGCCGATCTTCTTCGCGATATCGAGTGCTGCCAGTCCAACTCCTCCGCCCGCGTTATGGATCAAGACAGACTCACCTGCATGCAGAGAGCCCATCACCACCAACAGCGCGTAGGCAGTGAGGTAGTTCACCGGAATCGCCGCTGCCTGCTCAAACGTCAATTTGTCAGGCTTTTCAAACATCTGTGTGGCTTTCACGGCAACCAACTCAGACTGTCCGCCAAACCGCGTCATTGCCACCACAGACTTTCCTACAAACGAACTGTTCACATCTCTGCCTGCCGTCTCGACAACGCCACTGACTTCATATCCCATCACGCAGGGCTTCGGCGGTGAGTCGGGATACAAACCCTGGCGAGCGAGAATGTCGGCAAAGTTCAAACCCGCAGCACGGACGCGAATGATAACTTCACCTTCGCGGGGCGTCGGATCGGGCTTTTCCTGGACCTTCAGCACGCTGATGTCGCCTGTCGTAGTCGTCACGATTTGTCGCATGTCCCGATATTATCAGTTCTGATTCTCCTCATCAGTGTTAATCTGTGGCGAAATATGCGTTCAACCATTTTCCTGACGTTACTCCTCCTTCTAAGTGTAAGCTGCTCAAATCAACAATCGCTCAGGAAACAACTAACCCTGGCCGTGGTCTCGGGCGTCGAAGGCGATGCTCTCAAACAAGCCGCCCTCGATTACGAATCTCAAACCGGCACGCACATCAATATCGCCGAATTTCCTTATACAAATCTTTTTGAGAAAGAATTGATAGATCTCAAAGCCCGGACCGGCGCTTACGACCTGATCATGCTCGACGATCCGTGGTTTCCGCGATACGCGAGCGAGCAATTCCTGACTGACCTGACACCGCTGCTTCAAAGGCGCGGCCAGTCTGGTCCAGACAGCGACTTTGTCGAAACTTCGGTCGCGCTTTGCCGTCATCCCTATCAAACCGGGCCACTCTATGCCCTCCCCTACGTCGGTAACTCGCAATTATTTTTCTATCGCAAAGATCTTTTTGAGAAGCACTCGTTGAAGGAGCCTTCAACCTGGCAGGACGTTCTCACGGCGGCAAAAACAATCAACGACAAAGAAAACGCGGGTGCGAAAGTTTATGGCTACGTCATGCGCGCGGCGCAGGGCAATGCGGCCGTGGCCGACTTCATGCCCATCTTCTGGGCTTTCGGCGGTGAGATGTTCGACGCCTCCGGCAAACCCGCGGTCAATAGTCCTGAAGGGATCGCGGCACTCGAATTCATGCTCGAGCTCGGCAAATACTCGCCGCAGGGTTACGCGAGTTTCAATGCTGATGACGTTGGTGCGCACCTGCTACAAGGCACAGCGGCAATGTCGATCAACTGGCCGGCATGGATCAAATCGTTCGGCGACGCGTCGAAGTCTAGAGTAATCGGGAAGATGGAGTTTACAACTTTGCCGAGCGGGCAAAAGCCGGGTCAGGCCGAGATTGGTAACTGGTTGATCGCGATTCCGCGCGACTCACAAAACGCCGAAGCCGCAATGGACTTTCTGCTTTGGGCCACCAGCGCCGAGCAGATGAAACGATCGGCGCAGCGCGGTAATCCGCCGACGCGCAAATCGCTCTTTCGCGATGCCGAGCTCGTCGCGAAGAACCCGGCGTATCCGGCCCAGTTGCGTTCACTCGAAAGCTCACGACCACGCCCGCGCACGCCGTACTGGAACGAAATCGAAAATGCTTTTGGGATCTTTCTTTCGAAGGCCAACAGCGGCGAACTGTCTCCTGCGGAAGCGATGAATCAGGCGAATGCCGAAATCGAGAAGATTCTTCAGCGCACCAAGTAGGCGCCGCAAGCGCGAGTGGCTGCTGCCCGTACTCTTCATCGCGCCGGCGCTCGCGGTGCTCCTCTCACTTTCAATCTATCCGCTCATCTATTCAGTAACGATTAGCCTGCAACAGGAAACGTCCGCCGGCATTAAATGGAGCCTTGGGAACTTCACCCGGCTCGCTTCCGACAATTTTTTCCTGACGGCGATGGCCCACACGTTCGTCTACGCCGTCGCCGCCCTGACGTGCGAGTTCCTGCTTGGTCTGGCCCTGGCGTTACTGCTTAACAAGGAGATCCGTGGGCGCAGACTGTTTCGCGCAAGTCTGCTTGTGCCGATGATGCTGCCGGCTGTTGTCGTCGGCGTGGTGTGGCGTTTGATGCTCAATCCAAACTTCGGCGCGGTGAATGGAATGCTCAAGCAAGCCGGCGTCGATACTGAAAGTTTGACGTGGACTGCATCGCCGTGGCTCGCGATGTGGTCGGTGATAGTGGTTGACGTTTGGCAATGGACACCGTTCGTATTCCTGGTTCTTTTGGCCGGACTCCAGGCGATTCCGCAGGAACCATACGAAGCAGCTTTGATCGATGGATCGAGCCGGTGGCAAACGTTTCGACACGTAACGTTGCCGCTGCTTAAGCCATCGATCCTAATTGTTCTGCTTTTACGCACGATGGATCTGCTGCGTGTGTTCGATCAGATTTTCATTCTGACGGAGGGTGGACCAGGGTTCGCTACCGAAACTATTAGTCTTTACCTCTATCGCACGGCGTTTCGATTCTTTGATTTTGGGTATGCGGCAGCAATGTCTTTTGTGCTGCTGGCGCTAACGAACGTGATCAGCGCGATCTATATTCGACTACTTCAAGCCAAGGAGACTTAGCGACAAAAAAAGCGCAAGAATCACAAAATATTCATTTGTGCTTTTTGTGCTTTTTTGTGGCACGACTTAACTGATGGGGTTTCGCATGCTGCGGTACATGGCTCTCGTCGCGGCGCTGCTGTTCGCGCTGGCGCCGGTCTACTGGATGCTCACGATCTCGCTGAAGACTGAAGTGGACCAGTTTGCGAACCCGCCGGTATGGTTCGCCTTCACGCCTACACTCGCACATTACTATGACGCATTCGCCACCCGCGCGTTCGGACAGTATTTGCTGACCAGTGCCATTGTGGCAGTTGCTTCAACCGCCTGTGCGCTTGCGATCGGCACACTCGCTGCCTATGCCCTCGCGCGGTTTGAACTTCCCAGGAAGCTCAACCGGCGGCTTTCTTTGTGGATCCTTTCCACGCGGATGTTTCCAGCAATCGTCACGGCCGTGCCACTGTTCCTGATGATGCGCGACGTGCGGCTGCTCAACACACGAGCGTCGCTGATAAT
>JBKPJS010000196.1:0-9734 GCA_046730815.1 Acidobacteriota bacterium | reverse complement strand
TCCAAAAGCAGTTTGGCGAGGGCAGCAGTACGCGGTCGATCCTCGGGACGTTTTGCGAGCAGAGTGTGAACTGCCAATGCCAAAGGACGAGCGATATCTTGCCGCAATCGGGGCAAAGGCGGAGCCGGTGCAGTTGCTTGTTTAATCAACAGAGCGGATTGAAGTGGATCGACAAAGGGCGGGCGGCCGGCCAACATCTCGTACAACAAAACACCAAGACTGTAGAGATCGCTGCGCGCGCCTACTCGCTGTCCCAAACACTGTTCGGGCGACATGTAACGTGGCGTTCCGATCAACTGCCCCGAACCTGTGCTCGCATGTGTGAAGGTCGACTCAGCGGACGAAGCCAGAACTTTCGCGACACCAAAATCGAGGACACAAACACCTCGCTTGCCGAGCAGGATGTTTGACGGTTTCAAGTCGCGATGAACGATCCCGATGCGATGTGCTTCTTCGAGAACGTCGCAAATTTGCGTTGCGATGTTGACGGCTTTCGAGGCGGGGAAGCGCCCTTCACGCGCAAGAGCTTGCGAAAGAGTTTCACCTTCAACAAACTCCATCACGATGAAGTGACGACCGTCAGGCAGATTTCCAGCGTCGAAGATCATCGCGGCGTTGGGATGGCGCAGCCTGGCCATCGTTCTCGCTTCGCGAAGAAAACGATCAGCGACGTCGGCATCAGCCGCGCATTCACGCTTGATGATCTTTACTGCGACTGGTCGTTCGAGTCCGAGGTGCGTGGCAAGGTAGACCGTTCCCATGCCGCCGGTCCCGAGTTCGCGTTCTATTCTGAACCTGCCAGCGATAAATTGGGGGACATCCATATGGACCTTCCTTCGGGTAAAAGGTCTGGAGCAACGCCGGTTTTTCTCTTGGGCTGGGGGAAGAGGCGGGTAGTTTAGCACCTTTCCGTGATTTTGGCCGCAGATTTTCGCAGATGAACGCAGATTGATGATCTGCGTTCATCTGCGAAATCTGCGGCTAAATCATTTATCCAAGCCCGGATGCACTCCCGGGACATTCGGGATCCAAAACACTTGTCCATTGATTTCGAGACTGCGTAATCCGTGTTTTGGCAGGTCCTTCTCTTTCAAACCGAGAAATGTGAAGTGAGGTAGATCGCTCAACACAGTTTGGAACCAACCGTGCTTTGCCATGATTTCGCGGACTCGCGGATTCTCAAACTCGTTAACGTCGAATGCCAGCATCGCGATGTGTTGCGACGTGCCTGGCGCTGCAATCGAATAAAGAATCGACTTTGATAGATCCTTGCTGAAATAGATTCCATCTTTCTCGAGTTCTAAAACTTCACCGACTTGTTCTTTAAGCGGCAAGCTTTTCAGGCGAGCGACCTGTTCGGCCGTGAGACGTCCTTGCGACAGCCAATAATCCAGCGCCGGCTCGAAACGCGAGTTCCACAAGCGAACACTGTCTTCGTAATTCCGTCGCGCGGCCTCGGCGCCGTCGCGCGGAGTGATGTCGAGTCCTTCTTTCTGCGCTTCTTCACGCGCCTTGGTTAGTTTTTTGAGCGCCTCAGGCTGGAGCTGAACTTCATCGAACCCGATTACTTCAGCTTCGAAACCGGCGTCGTCCTGAAATTTCGTCACCTGTTCTTCGTTGCTGAACATGCAGACTGGCGGTGGAATCACCTTCTTATCGGCGACGAAGATCGCGCCATATTCCTCGAGGATTCGGCGCGCCACTGGATCGGATGGAGGACAAATAGAATCTATTTTTGTTTTCCGTTTTTTAAGTGCTTTTGCAAGCGCTTCGTAGAAGGGAGTTGGTTCTTTGAGGTCCTTCGAATCATGAAGGGAGTTTGAAGTCATTGTAAATGTTGACATCTGTTCCGGTACCGGCATCGCGCCGCTTGCAACGTTTGAATAGGCCACAATCAAGATCAGGCTGGGCAAATACATCGATGCCACACATCTCAGTCGAGCCTCCAAAGCGTGACGATGATAGTGGCGGCTGATTCTGGCGGTCAACAGCAGGGAACTATGCTAGGCTCAGTTTGACGATGAAGAACGCGGATTTGTTCACCGAGCTAGTCGCGACCTATCGCAAACACGGATGGGAATTGCGCGGTGCGCTGCTGCAACCAGCAACACTGGCTGAACTGGAGTTTCAGGAACTACTTATGAAAGTCCCTGTTAAAGAGGCTGGGTTCGATGCGTTGTGGTTTTCGCGGCCTTCACATAACAATCGCGAGGCGTGGGAATTACGGCTGTTGGCACAAACTCAGTATGCGTTGTTTGAAACGTTTGAAGCAGATGAGACTGAAGAAGAACGCGACGACGTAAGACTCGAGATGGAAGCACGATTGCGCGACTACGCATTAGGAACCACAGATTTCACGTATGAAAACGGATTTAAATAATTCGTCTCCATCCCTGAAGATCCGTGTTTACTGCTTCCCGAGCTTCACCGAAATTTCGAGTTTCTCAAACTGTTTACCCTGTTCGACTGGAGGCTGTTCGCCCGGCGTCTGTTCACCGTCGCTGTGATCGGCCTGAGCTTTGCTTCGCATCAGCACCAGCTTCACAGTGCTGTAAGGCAGCGCGCGGCGCACTCGCATCAAAAACTCCTCAGGCGTGCGAATCGGAACACCGTCAAACTCGGTCACGATGTCGCCCTCTTTAATCCCCGCAAGATCCGCCGGACGGCTACGCAAAATCGATCCCAACTTCACTCCGTAAATATTCGTTCCCGGAACAAGAACTCTCTCGGCATCGCCATCATCGTAACCAAACTGAGCTCGACCTTCCGGACGTCGCTCAAATTCACGACTCAAGCGGTTGAAATCCTGCTGAGACATGGTCGTCAGCTTCGTGGTCTTCTTTTCGCCATCTCTCGAGTATTCAACCTCGACAGTTTTCCCGGGCGGCGTGCGGACCATGAGATCTTCTATTTGATCTTCGTTTTGGATCGGTTGACCGTCGAATTTCAAGATCACGTCGCCACCAACCAGGCCTGCCTGGTCGGCAGGTCCTCCCGGTGCGCTCACGCAGTCAAAGATCACACCATGATCAGTGTCCTGGAATTCGTCAACGCCAATATAAGATTTGTTGACCTGGGCCCTAACGGCGGTACGAACATTCTGCCGCATCGGACTGACCAGCGCTGTGAACGCCGCTGCGCACACGAAAAACACGAGCAGCCCAATGAAGATCCACGACATACCACTCATACGGCGCTTCTTTTTCGGTAGGGCGCTCCCCCTCGCTACATCGTCAACACTCGTGACCTGCGGTCCCGTATAGTCGCCCATCGCGTTCGCCAGTCGAAACCCGCAATTCCGGCAAAAACGCAGATCGGACGGCATTGTCGAATGGCAGTTGGAACAGGTTGTTTGATTTGCACCGGCCGGCATGTGCATTGTCACTTCCGAATTATCAGACATAGCAGACTCACCTGTTCTTTGGCGTTAGGCGAAGAATACACGGACAGCTTTCTATACGCCAAATAATGTTTTCCGGTTGCATTCGGGGCCGTCGATAGACTTCCTGCCGTGTAAAGGGCAATATTCAAGCATAAATTCTGAAACGACGGCCTCGGGGAGGATGTTAACTGTGGAAATAACCAAGGCACTCGCGGCTCTGCAACCACTTTACGGCAAGGACAACGTGGAGATCATCACGATTGACGGCAAGCGGGTGCGCGGCACAGTTCGCAGCATGAAGACGACACAAGCCCTCACAACTCCGAGCGTCAAGATTGAGGTAGCGAGCGGCCAAATCGTGAAGATCCCCTTCCCCTCCATCGCCGAAATCAAGGATCACAATCTCGTTAGTGAATAGGTCGTATAGACCTGTAAGACTTATAGGAGCTATAGACCGCTTGAGCCTGTTGACGTATAGTACGCCGTTCTATGACCATCGACGATTTTGGTAGCCGCATTGCCACCGTCTGGTCCGAGCTTCGTCCCGCCACACGCGGGCTGGTTGAACGTGCCTTGCAAGCAACCGCCAGCGGAACACAAAGCTCACGAAACTTTCAGTATGACGCCCGCGCCGATCTCGAGCTCAGCCGTTTTCTCGCGGCGCTCGACGACCGTGCCGCTGAAAAGACCGAGGTCCTCGATCCCGAAACGGGCGGCAAACTGAAATCCATCGCGGACACGTGCGCCGCCGTGCTGCTGGAGAAAACTGAATCCGCCGAGGTCTTCACGCAACTCGTGCGTCGCGCGGAAATGCAAAGAGACTATCGCCGTATCGACATCCTCGCCGATGCACTGACTTCGCGATTTCCACCGAGTGAGATATGCGAGCTCGCACGCTCGGAAGACATGATCGTCCGCGAGCTCGCGAATGAAGCACTCGCTCGCTGCCCGATCTCGGTGCTGGCTGGTTTACTCAACGACCCGGTCGATGCTGAGACTGCTCGCGGAGCTCTGCGACGACAAGTCGTCGAGTACGGCTCAGAAGAAGCTCGCCAACTTTTGAGTATGCTTGATCAGACGGATGAGATGTACTGAGCCACAGATGATTACGCAGTTCGGCGTAAATCCGCGTTAATCTGCGGCACCGATCTGGTGGAGGCGTTCAACGACTTGATCGATTAACCAGTTTGGAGTGGAAGCGCCGGCAGTAACGCCAACTTTCTTCACATTTTCCAAGTCAGCCGGATTTATCTCAGCAGGAGTTTCGATCAGAAAGCTGCTGGCGCATTGCTCCTGGCAAACCGCTAACAACTTAACGCTATTGGATGAGTGGCGCCCGCCGATCACGTAGAAAGCGTCTACCTGTCCGGCAAGTGCTCGCGCCGCATCCTGGCGATCACGAGTCGCAGAGCAGATCGTATTGACGACTTGTGGTTCGGTGTCAGCCTTCTCACGTACCGCCTCGGCCACTTCCAAAAAGGTTTGCAACTTGATCGTCGTTTGCGAAACAACCAACGGCGATCGCAATGGCGGAAGCGCTGCTACTTCGCCTGCGTCGCGCACGACATAAGTATTGTTTGGCGCATAACCAACGACGCCGATCATTTCCGGATGATCCGGATTACCTGCTACGACGACGTCTCTTCCCTGTCGTGCGGCTCGCTCGGCGAGGTGCTGCACGCGAGTAACGAATGGGCAGGTTGCATCGATTACTTTGGCTGCACGTCCCTCCAACTCACGCTGCACCTGCGGCGTGACGCCGTGGGCGCGAATGACAGCAATCGTGTCAGAGTCGGCTTCTTCCGGCGTGTCGATGGTCGATACACCGCGGGCGCCGAGGCGCTCCATTTCCTGCGCGTTGTGAATCAGTGGCCCAAGCGAGCGAATCGGGCGCACACCCTCTTCGACAACCTCTTCGACCATTTCGACAGCACGCTCAACGCCGAAACAGAATCCGTATTCGTCTGCGAGTAGCACTTCCATAGTTGGTTAAGCTGCTGGTCCGGAAGTAGCATCAGCCCCGGTTTGCCGCTGACGCTTTTCGCGCCACTCCTCTCTGAGCTTGTCACCGCCGGCAACACGGTTGTCGATCCACTCCATTTCCCACTGAAGTGCGCCCGTGAGTTCGGTCAGCACAGACTTCTTGAAGCTCGCGAGGGAATGCGCGATGTCTTTTGGCAAAATTGCGTATGAAAAATTGCCGATTTGGCGCAAACCGTCGCAAACGGCGTCTTTTATCTCTCGAACAGGATCGCTACCTGCTTGCATATACTTCCTACCTCCACTTCGACTTGCATTCTAACATCAGTAGACACGGATTTTCACTGATACAGACGGATTTGATCCGTATCCATCCGCGTTAATCCGTGGCTGGTATTCCTTTAACGGCAATTGACTCCATTAAGTTGCAGAAGCGGTCGAGCTCGCCGAGCGTTGTGTAGACATTTGGCGTGATGCGGATTCCCTTAAACTCCTCGTGGATAATCGGCGTGGTGAAAACGCGATGTTTGTTGAACAGGTAACTGCCGATCGCGCTCGGGTCAACTCCCTCGATATTTACGTTCGCAATCGCGCACGATTGCTTCGGATCGAAGGAAGTGTTGAAACGAATTCTGGGAACGTCTTTTAGCCGGTTCATCCAATAGCGCGAGAGATACCTCAGCCGCGCTTCCTTGCGCTTGCCGCCCAGCCCATTGTGAAACAACAGTGCTTCTCCAATCGCCAGCCGCGGGGCGGCGGAGTGTGTTCCGATCTCTTCAAACTTGCGAATGTCGTTCGCCTGCTTCGACTCGGCTGCCATCAGCGGCCACAGCTTCTCAATCTTGTCGCGCCTCACGTAAAGCAAGCCGGTACCTTTCGGCGCGTAGAGCCATTTGTGCAAGCTCGTGCCGAAGTAGTCGCAGCCAAGGTCTTTCTGTCTGAAATCAAACTGCGCGAAAGAATGAGCGCCGTCGACAATGGTCTCGATTCCCTTCGAGCGCGCCATGTCGCAAATCTCTTTCACGGGTGTGATCTGGCCGGTGATGTTTACCTGGTGTGAAACCAGGATGAGCTTCGTTCGACTTGTAACTCCCTTTTCGAAAGCCGCGGTAATCTCGCTGAGGTTCTTTGGTGGAATCGGAATCTTCACCATCTTGAGCACGAGACCTTCGCGACGTTCGCGCTGGCGCAGCGTAGTCAACATGCGCGGGTAGTCTTGCGTCGTCGTGAGGATCTCGTCGCCGGGTTTGAAATCCATTCCCATGAGAAGTATTTCGAGTGACTCCGACGCGTTGCGCGTGATCGCGATCTCTTCCCGATCGCAGCCAAACATCTCTGCCAAACCGGTGCGAATCGTTTCCGACTGCGGTTCGAGTAGCTGCCACATCGTATAAGCAGTCGCATCTTCCTGTTGCCAGATGTAACGGACGAGTGCTTCGGTTACGATGCGTGGACTCGGCGAGACGCCGCCGTTGTTCAGGTTCACTATGCCGCGTGTGACGGTGAAAGAATTTTGAATGACAGACCAGTAGTCTTCGTCCATCGCCACCTGTTCGGGAGGGAGATGAGCGATATTTCGGGTCGCCGCCTCGATCATGGGAAGCGAGAGTGCCGCGATACCGAGACCGAGAAAATCACGACGTGATCTCATTGCGTTGCCTCCGTTAACCACGGATAACACGGATGGTTTACGGATCTAAATCCGGATTTAAATCCGTACTCAATCCGTGAAATCTGTGGTCCAAACAATTTCGCCGTTGATTACCGTCATCACGCAGCGTGTCTTCAAGATCTCCGGCTCGGGAACCTTCATGATGTCGGCGGAAAGAATCGTTAAGTCAGCCAGTTTCCCGACTTCAATCGAGCCGCGCAGTTTTTCTTCAAACGCGGCATACGCCGGCCAAACCGTAAACATCTTCAACGCCTGTTCACGCGTGACCGCTTCTTCCGGATGCCAACCCTCACCCGAAAAGCCCTTCTGATCCTTGCGCGCCACAGCTGCATAAAATTCGATCATCGGCTCGCCTCGTTCGACCGGTGCGTCAGATCCTCCCGGCACGACCACGCCCGACTTGATGAAACTCTGCCATGCGTACGAACCCGCGAGCCGCTCTATCCCCAAACGTTTCGGTGCAAAGAAGAGATCGCCAATCGCATGCGAAGGCTGCATCGACGGAATGATCCCCAACTTCACAAAACGCGGAATGTCGGCGGGATTGACGATCTGCGCGTGCTCAACTCGCCAACGCGGTTCAGCCACTTTTCTTTCGCTCGCCGGCACAGCCTTCAACGCAGTTTCATACTCATCGAGTATGAAGCGATTTGCGCGGTCGCCAATCGCATGTGTTTCGACCTGGATGCCTTTGCGCAGCGCATCGATCAACATCGGTCGCAACTCTTCGGCTTTCACTGTAAGAAAACCCGATGTGTCCGGAGCGTCTGAATAAGGAGCAAGCAACGCAGCACCACGCGATCCCAATGCGCCGTCGGAAACAACCTTTATCGTTCTGAGCGTGAAGCGGTTGCCAAAGGCGCCGATAGTTGGCCCTTCATTCATTAAACGGGTGGCGCTCGCTCCTGGTCCATACACGGCTTTGTAGATGCGTAGTTTGATCGTCCCTGCCGTGTAGAGTTTTTTGAAGATGTCGACGTCGGCATAACTGCCGCCCGCATCCTGAATCTGCGTCCAGCCGAGCTCGATGTCTCGCTTCACTCCCAGCACAACTGCGCGCTCAGCCTCTGCGGGTGTCGTTGGCGGAACGCGCCTGCGAACCAAACCTTGAGCAGCGTCGAGCAACATTCCATTGGGTTCGCCGCTCTGCTTGTCTTTCGAGACCTCGCCGCCGAACGGGTTGGGAGTGTTCTTGTCGACGCCGGCGATCTTCAACGCGGCGCTGTTTGCAACGGCACCGTGACCGTCTGCACGCCCGAGGATCACGGGATTGTTCGGCGCGACTTTATCGAGGTCCCAACGCGTCGGAAACACCGGCGGTTTCCAGTGAGTTTCGATCCAGCCACGGCCGGTCACCCCTTCGCCTGGCTTGGCCTGGTCCACACGTGCTTTCACCTTCGCGAGGAAATCGTCGAGGCTGGACGTTCCTTCGAGATTAAGAGTCATTTCGCGCTGGCCGACGCCCGAGAGATGTTGGTGCGAGTCAGTGAAACCGGGCAGCACGGTGCTGCCTTTCAGATCGACCACGCGCGTGTTTGGGCCAACAAATTTCTGCGCGGCTGCGTTTGAGCCAACGAAAACGATTCGGTCGGCTTTGACAGCGACGGCCTGTGCTCGCGGGGCTTTGTCGTTTGCGGTGTAGACGTTGCCGTTTTTGAAAACGATGTCGGCGGCTGACTGCGCGCGGTGCGGTGCAGGCATGAAAACGGTAAGGAGAAGCAGACTGGCTGCTGCTATAAGCAAGAGTTTCATTGTCACAGATTAACACGGATCTTAAAACCGATTTGGGGCAATTCGGGTTAAAAAACTTTCGAGTTCGGGTTTGGTTGGAAGTGCCGTGCGCGCGCCGAGGGCGCTGCACTTGATCGCCGCGACGGCGTTGCCGAGTTTCAAGCTCGTTTCGAGATCTTCGCCGGTTAGTAAGCCGTAGAGAAAGCCGCCGTGAAAAGCGTCGCCGGCGCCGGTCGTGTCGCGGCAAGCGCCGGGAGCTTTGAAGCCCGGTGATTCTATGAAAGTTCCGTCCACGTAAACGACGGCGCCCGCTGCTCCGATCGTCATGCCCACCAGCGCGCAGCCGTAGCGAGCTTTTAACTCGATCAGCGCCTTGCGTTCGTCGGCAATGCCGGTAACGCGGCGGGGAAACTCTTTGGACCCGATCATGATATCGATCAAGGGCAGCAACTCGGGCAAACCTTCGTATACGTTGTCGATATCAGCGGAGACGACCGTGCCGCTCGCATGCGCAGCCTGCGCTACACGCACACACGCCGGTGGATCGTGCGCGTCGAGGTGCAAAACTCTGCCCATCGGTCCAAACTCAACCGGCGCCTCTTCGGGTTTGTATCCGACCCGGTCATCGCGGTCCCAAACGATCGTGCGTTCGCCGCTGCGGACGTCGATCGTGATGAACGCGATCTGATTCCGCGCGCCTTCAACAACTTCGGCGAAGTCGACATTCACGTCATCATCTTTCAACGTCGCCAGCCCAAACAAACCTTCCGCATCCGAGCCAAATCGTCCGGCATAAGCCGTCTTGAGACCAAGCCGGCGCAGGGAGACCATCGCCGTTGCCGTCTGCCCTCCGGCTGACTGTTTGTGCTCCAACAGACGTATCTTCGTGTCGAATTCCGGGTACGCGGGCACCACGATCAGGTGATCGACTGCGTTGAGCCCGAAACCGACCGCGTCGAACTGTTTATG
>JBKPJS010000195.1:0-3135 GCA_046730815.1 Acidobacteriota bacterium | reverse complement strand
GGCTCATTCGTTCCGGCGGTCGATTCAATATCGAGCGGCGCCACCTTCGCATCGAACCGGCAATCATTGGTCGA
This sequence comes from Acidobacteriota bacterium, assembly GCA_046730815.1. Taxonomy (GTDB): domain Bacteria; phylum Acidobacteriota; class Blastocatellia; order Pyrinomonadales; family Pyrinomonadaceae; genus PSRF01. The sequence continues at coordinate 3,061 of JBKPJS010000195.1, read as the reverse complement.
CTTATTAGACTGTCAGCGACCGGAACGTTCCAGGTCTTCATCGGCATGGCGAGCTGGATTGGTCTCGTGCGCATTATTTCGAGTTTCGGCAGCAATGCGGTTGCGGGTTACACGTTTGGCATTCGCGTGATCCTTTTTGCGTTGCTGCCTTCGTGGGGAATGGCCAATGCAGCCGCGACTATGGTTGGCCAGGCTTTGGGCGCACGCAATCCGGAACGGGCTGAACGCGCAGTTTGGAAAGCCGGGTTCTACAACATGATCTTTCTTGGCATCATCGGACTGCTGTTTATATTCTTCGCCCCGCAGATCATCTGGTTTTACACCGACGATCCTAACGTTGCGCATTATGGCGTCGACTGTCTCCGCATCGTTGCATATGGTTTTCTGTTTTATGCCTATGGCATGGTGCTCGGGCAATCGTTCAATGGCGCCGGCGACACATGGACGCCAACTATTATCAATCTTTTCGTGTTCTGGCTTTGGGAGATCCCGCTGGCTTACCTGCTCAGCGTGGTCCTCGGCTGGGGTCCGCGTGGAGTATTCATCGCGATGACGATTGCCTTTTCAACGCTGGCCGTGGTGAGTGCGGCCGTCTTTCGGCGTGGCCGCTGGAAAAGGCGGGTCGTCTAAGACTGCGGCAAAACCATCCACAGATTACACAGAAAACTTTTCTGTGCAATCTGTGGATGAGTAGTGAGTCTGTACAGTACCTGTCGCAGTTCGTTACGTTTCGCCTCTCTTTCTCTCTCCAACTGTATCTGTACGGTGCAATACGTAAGGCTTTGGATGATCAACCTCGCGGCATCTTTATTGCTTAACAATGGTTCGCCAAATAGAGCAGGGCACGGTTGGAGTGCGGTGACTTGCCCAGGCTTCGGATCCGCCGACCAAAGCGGCGTCAAGTCGCCGCACTCCATGAAAAGATGCACGCTCCGGCAAAGTTTTTGTTTTGAGAGCAAGGAGGAACCTCATGGAGAAGGTACTACAGGGGAAAAAGGTGGCGATTCTGGTCGCCGATGGATTTGAACAAGTTGAGCTAACCGAGCCGAAGAAAGCGTTGGAAGACGCTGGAGCTACGACCGAGATCGTTTCACCCGCCGGAGATGAAGTGCAGGGATGGAATCACGACGAGAAAGCGGACTCATTTCCCGTTGATATGCCCTTGAGCCGAGCGCGTTCCGATGATTACGACGCATTATTACTGCCGGGTGGCGTGAGAAATCCCGATCAACTGAGAATGATGATGAGGGCGGTTGAATTTATTGATGGTTTCTTTGTTACTGGAAAACCCGTGGCAGCAATCTGCCATGCGCCTTGGACACTAATCGATTCCGAAGTAGTTAAGGGAAGAACGATGACATCATGGCCGTCATTGAAAAAGGATCTGATGAATGCCGGCGCGCTTTGGGTGGACAAAGAAGTAGTTGTGGATAACGGCTTGATAACTAGTAGGAAGCCTGCCGATATACCCGCGTTCAATAAGAAGATGATCGAGGAGTTTGCAGAAGGCCGATATTCGCGGCGGAGAGCTGCGTGAGGTCTGCCACGGGTTAACGCGGATGCCATGGATTACATCCGTGGTATCCGCGTTGGTTCGTGGTTAATTTTTTGCGCTGTAGAACCCACCTTCACTACACCCGCCTGGACCACTTTAGCATTGATACCGCGCAGGCAGAGTTCCTTGCCTATTCTTGAATTAACAAACTTCATCGCGTCAAGACCAAAGCGCGAGACAAACTTGTGGCAGCCGGTATGTGGCAGTGGGCTGACTTCGATCACCGCGGTACCAACTGCTATCCGCGAGCCCGCGGGTAGGTTGTCTTTGCTCAAATCCATATCGATGTAGAGTTGATCGCCGGCGAGTGGCCAGCGCTCTTTCTCTTGTGCCACCAGAGCAGTGACGCGAGCGTTCATCACATTGATCTGCATCTCCGGATGCGGGGATCCGTCCGGAGTTTTAGAGCTGCCGCGTACGCTCCAGGTGTCGCCGATCAGGCCGAGGACCGGGTCGAGCTCAGCCTCCTCCAAAACTTCTCTCTCATCGATTTGTGGACGCCGGACGATTAAATGCAAAACGCCCCCGTCTTTCGGCGCCTCGCGCAAATGATCTAACGCGGCTTCGAGTTCTTGCATAGTCAAGTGTTTCATGGGGGTCTCCCTGCCGGGTATATTAAGATATCCATCCACAGATTACACAGAACAATCTGGGTAATCTGTGGATTGGAATTCACAACTCTTAACAAATTTTTACCTCGCCTTGACACAGCCCGGGCTTTCGGCATCGTATGCTCTGCCACGCTGTGCAATCACCTGCGGAGGCTGGAATGAAATCGAAAAGAGAAGGCAACACCCGGTTCCGGCTCGTCCTTACGCTCGGGCTGGCGGTGGTGTTGCCGGCCTTGACCCTCATCTTCGTCAACTTTCAACACGTCAAATCGATCCAGCGCGACAAGAAGGTCGAGGCGCTGATCCATCGCGATTTTCAATACGTCCTTCAGATCGCTGCCAAGAAGATTAACGGGAAGGCTTATGAACTGACCGAACAGGCCCGAGATGCTTTTCCCACCGAAGGCGATTCGGAAGAGGAGAAACGAAGGAAGTTTGATCTCATTCTGTCGAAGAGTCCGTGGTTCGCGCACCTGGCACTTTTCGACTCCAAAGAGGGAGTGACATTTCAGCCACAACGAGACCACGTAAGTGAAGAGAATGCCGACTCCGGCAAAATGTATAAGAACTGGTTGGGAATGGAAGGAGCATACCTGGCCCAACAGATGAGCAAGAAAACCAAGCCTATCATCTGGTTTGCCGGAGAATCCTATGGCCCTAATGGCGCGATTTACTCGACAACCGCCATCTTCACATTGCCTCAGCCGGCGAAGGATCGACTGGTTTTAGGAGTCGCAAGTTTCGACCCCAACTATCTGAAGCAAACGTTTTTTCCGCAATTGCTGGATGAGTTGACCTCGCAAAAGTTTGCTGAGGATCAAGAACAACACGCATCGCCGATGTTTCGTGAGTGGACTGCCCCGGAACTAGTTGAACACCAGGATAAACCCCTTGC
>JBKPJS010000194.1:0-12285 GCA_046730815.1 Acidobacteriota bacterium | reverse complement strand
GTCTGTGCCTGCGGATCGCTGTCTGATCATGATGCGCGACGAAGGCAGTGAAGACTTGCGGGTTGCCGTCGCACGATTGAGAGATCGCGCCGGCGAAGTCGGTGAGATTCGCGTAAGTCGTAACGTGCTCGACGAAGTCGTGATTCGCGGCAACTCAGTGCTTACCTCCGACGCGCAACACGATCCTCGATTTGCGACCGGCACCGTCGTGCTTCAGGGCGTTAGATCGGTTTTGGCAGTACCGCTTGGGGTTGCTGAGAAAGTGTTTGGCATCATCTATGCCGACTCACCGATCGCCGAAGGCCGGTTCACTCAGGACCACCTGAAAGTCTTGACTACGCTTGCTTCGGTAGCCGCAATCCGCGTTGAGAATGCGCGCCTGATTGAAGCAAGACTCGAGCGCGAGCGTTTCGAACGTGAACTTGCATTGGCCAGCGAGATCCAGCAGCGCTTTCAACCAACGGCGCCGCCGCACGTGCCTGGCTACGAGTTGCAGGGGATCAGTTTTCCCTGTTACGAAATTGGCGGAGACTATTACGACTTCATCGAGCGCGAAGATGGCCGCCTGGTCATCGCGTTGGGCGACGTTTCAGGCAAGGGAACTGCGGCCGCGTTGCTCATGTCGTCACTGCACGCTGCGATTCACGCGCAGTCGGCTTCACATGATTCGTTGGTAGCAACGATTTCCGCGGTCAACCGTTATCTCGCCGAGAATATTCCCGCGAATCGTTTCGTGACTCTATTTTATGCGGAGCTCGATCCGGAATCCGGCGCGTTGTCGTTTTTGAACGCCGGACATAACCCGCCGCTGATTGTTCATTCGGCGGGAACGGTCGAACAACTTGCGTCCGGAGGTTTGCCGCTCGGGATTAAACCTGACGCGGAATATCGCGAGGGCCGGACTCAGTTGCAGGGCGGAGATGTGCTCGTTATCTATTCTGATGGCGTGACGGAAGCCGTCAGTCCGACGGGTGAAGAGTTTGGCGCGACGCGTTTGTACGAAGTCGTGTCGCGCAATATCGAAGCATCCGCCGCGGGCATACGCGATCGCATCGAGTCGTCGTTGACGAAGTTTGCGCAGGGAACGAGCGCTGCCGACGACATCACGTTAGTGATTGTCAAACGACAACCGTAGACAGGATTACAGGATTTTCAGGATTAACAAGAGTTTTGCTGAGTTAAAGTCCTCATCTTGTAAATCCTGAAGATCCTGTAATTCTGTCTAAAATGGATCCAGATACTGACATTGGCGGACCGCTTCACAAGTTTCCGGTCACCAACCACTCGGCCATTGCCGGCGCCCGCAGCGATGACCAACTCCTGCGCCGTCGCGCTTTCGACACCATTCTCGCAAGCTATTGGAAACCAGCTTACAAATACATTCGTTTCAAGTGGCAGGCGGATAACGAGGACGCCAAAGACCTGACGCAGGGGTTCTTCGCAAACGCATTCGAGAAGAACTACTTCGCCGGCTACGATGCCGCCAAAGCCAGCTTCCAAACGTTTCTGCGCACTTGTCTGGACGGCTTTGTTTCAAATGAGCGAAAGGCTGGGCGACGTCTCAAACGCGGCGGTGATATGGACCACTATCAACTCGACTTCGTCGCTGCCGAAAACGAGCTTGCGTCGCATGCATCTGCATCGTCGTTGAGTCCTGAAGACTACTTTCATCGCGAGTGGGTGCGTTGGATGTTTACGATGGCTGTCGATGCGCTACGGCAGCGCTGTGAGGAAACAGGCCGCACGGTCCACTTTCAACTGTTTGAGCGTTACGACCTCCAGGATGAAAGGGACGTTTCCTACGCCTCACTCGGAAAAGAATTTGGATTAGAGCCGGCGACGGTCAACAACTACCTCGCTGCTGCTCGCCGCGACTTTCGTAAAATCGTTTTGGAGAAGCTGCGTGAGATAACTGCGACGGACGAGGAGTTTCGCACCGAAGCTCGCTCGTTGCTCGGATTAGATTTGCCCTAACCGAATATATTGTTTGTGCTTTTTGTGTTTTTTTGTGGCGACTGACTGAAATGAAGTGGCTTTCGGATAACAAGTTGAACCACTTGCGGACCATCGTTGGCGAGCCCGACTTCAGTTTGACCAAGTACACGTTCATAAAAGAACTGGCGCGCGGCGGCATGGGCACCGTGTATTTGGCGGAGGATCGCGAACTCAACAGGCTGGTCGCGATCAAGGTGCTGAATACGCCGGAAGTGACTGGCGATCTGCGCAAGCGAATGGTTCGCGAAGCACAGATCATCGCGCGGCTCGAGCATCCCGGAATCGTTCCTGTTCACGACGTCGGCACGCTCCCGGATGGGCGTGTCTTTTATGCGATGAAGTTTGTTCGCGGCAGCCGCCTCGACGAGTATGCAACTCAAAACCCTTCCTTCCGCGATCGGCTCAGAAAGTTTCAAGCTGCTTGCGATGCCGTGGCGTTCGCACATGCGCACGGAGTCATTCATCGCGATCTGAAACCGCAGAACATCATGATCGGATCGTTTGGCGAAGTGCTCGTACTTGATTGGGGCGTCGCGAAGATCAAGCCGCAGATGAACGCGGATGAACTCAGATCAAATTCTGCTCTGAGTTCATCTGCGTTCATCTGCGGCGATACCAGTCATGGCACAGTGATCGGCACGCGTGATTACATGGCGCCGGAACAGGCCCGCGGCGAAATTGATCAACTCGACGAGCGCGCGGACGTCTACTCACTCGGCGCCGTTCTTTATTTCCTACTGAAAGATCAATCCAAAGTCAGCAAAGCGGCTGAAGCGATCTGTTTGAAAGCAACGGCGCGTGACAAGCAGGACAGGTATTCGAGTGCGTCCGAGTTGTCAGTCGACATCGGCCGCCTGCTCGACGCGGAACCGGTGTCGGCCTATCGCGAAAGCGTGCTTGAAAAGGTTAGCCGCTGGGTCAGTAAAAACCGTTTTCTGGTTTTACTGGTGCTCGCTTATTTGTTGATGAGAATTTTTTTCGTTTTCACCTCTCGGCGTTAAAGATTTTTCGCCCGCCGTTTAATAGAAGGACAGAACGATTAGACAGAGGAGAAACACGATGTCCAAACCCCTAATTGGAGTAGTGCTCGGCGCCATTCTCGGCGCCATCGACGGCCTGACTGCGTGGTTCACGCCTGCCGTTAGAGATCAGATTGGCGGAATCGTTGTCGGTTCCACGCTGAAGGGAATAATTGCGGGAGTCGCGATTGGCTTCTTTGCGAAGAAGTTTCATTCGTTGCCCATCGGAATTCTGTTCGGCGTGTTAGTGGGCGCGTTTCTGGCTTACCTCGTTGCGTTAATGCAGGGAGGTTATTACCTCGAGATCGTTTTGCCCGGCACCCTCGTCGGTTTGATCGTGGGCTTTGCCACGCAGAAGTACGGCAAGAAATCCACAGATTACGCAGATGAATCAGCGTAATCTGTGAAATCTGCGGTTAAACTAATCGCTGGGTTTGCCTTGCAGCAGCGGCTCGGATTTCAGTGTTTGTGGTCCATTCTCGTTGCAGATCGCAAACGACGCACCTTCATACATCGTCACGCCCGCATATTCGCCTTTTGCGTTCAGGATGTAGAAGTTGATCCCGAAGTTTGGCAAGCCTCTGCTGTTCAAGAGTCGCTTCTCGATCGTGTTGGTTTTGATTCTGTTCAAAACTTCCATGCCCGCATCTTTCGGGTGCGCGCCGCGCCGCATCTCCTCGACAATCACAAACGAACACAGATTGAAGAGATTTGCTTCCCCACGACCAGTCGATCCTGCTGCGCCCACTGTGCCGTCGACATAAAGTCCCGCGCCCAGGATTGGAGAGTCGCCTAAGCGTCCCGGGATCTTCCATGCGAGGCCGCTGGTCGTAGTAACACCGCAGATTTCGCCTCTCGAGTTAATGCCGTCGCAGTTAATGGTGCCGTGCAGGTTCTCTTCGCGGATCAGTCCCTCGGCGAGCATCTCGAGCGCCGCGCGTTTTCCAGCGTCGGCGCGCTTCTTGGGATCGAGGTAATGGCTTGGATCTGTCCTGCGTTTCCACTCGAGCCACTGCTTACGCGAGTTCTCGGTGTTGAGATCGTCTTCGATCTTGAATCCCATGTTGCGTGCAAACTCCTGCGCGCCCTTGCCGACGATGAGATGGTGATCGGTATATTCCATCACGGCCTGGGCCACCAGTGAGGGAGTGCGTACGCCTTCGAGCGCGCCGACGGCGCCCGCGCGTTTTTTTGGACCATGCATGCACGACGAGTCGAGTTGCACGATGCCATCCGCGTTTGGCAGTCCGCCGTAGCCGACGCTGTCGTCGAGAGGATCGAGCTCGACGATATTGACACCGGCGATAACCGCGTCGAGCACATCCGAGCCACCAGTGATCATCGTGAACGCCTTTTGCACGGCCGTCACCGTGCCGCCGTTCTTAAACCGGTTGCCATTCGCAGAGGATATGACGAGCGGCTTGACGGCGCTCTGCTCGAGAATCATCGGGGCCATCGGTAGAGCGATGGTTGCAACAGCTCCGTTACGAATGAATTCGCGACGTTTTATTTTTCTCATGTTGTCCTCGTTAATGGAGAGATATGGGCCACAGATTAACGCGGATGACACGGATCAGGAAAGTAATTTTTATCCATGTTATCCGTGTCAATCCGCGGCCAATGCTTCCTTGATCTTTTCGGCGGTCTTGGGGCCGATGCCGTCGACCATGTCAAGGCCGCCTCCCGCCGCGAACAGCTTCAGTTCTTCCAATGATGAAACTTTGAAACGCTGGTGCAGCAGCCCCGCGGTCTTTGGACCAATGCCGGGGATCTCCGTTAAGTCGAGAACGGTTTCAGGCGTTTCGCCCGTAAGCCGGTCCCACGCATCAAAAGAGCCTCTCTCCAAAAGCTCGATTACCTTTTTCGCAATGGCTTTGCCGACGCCCGGTATTTCCTGCAAGCCCGTCTCACCCTCCTTCGTTGCAATCTCCTTCAAAGGCGTGGGCCAAACCTCGATTGCTTCCGCCGCGTTGCGATACGAGCGCCAGCGAAACGGATCGTCGCCGCGAATCTCCATCAACGCGGCGAGGCGATAGAATCGGCGTGCGATTGCGTAGTTGTCCATCTGGATTGCGCTTAGTCTAACGTCGCGAGCAGAGTAATATCAAAGGGCTTGGAGATTGATTCAACAGGAGACTCAGTTGAACGAAAAAAGAAGACAGCTATTAGCGGGCATCTCGCTCGCCGGCGCCGGTGTCCTGCTTAACGCCTGCCGCACGATGTCGAACCGAACCGGCAGCGCTACCAATGAAGACAATAGAAATGATGGACCAGCGCCGGGAGAGGTTGCGCCAGTTGAAGTGACTGCGGCTGAGGACTTGATGCGCGAACACGGAATCCTGCGCCGCGCTTTACTGGTCTATCAGGAATCGGCGGTTAGACTGCGACAGGATCCCGCGTCAATTCCACCTGATGCACTGGAAAAAGCCGCTAACCTGTTTCGAGTTTTTGGTGAAGACTATCATGAGAAAAAACTCGAAGAGGTCTACATCTTTCCGATCCTGAAGAAGTCGCAGGGCGCTGCGGCATTATACGTTGACATCCTTTTGGCCCAACACACTCGCGGACGCGAGATCACCGATTACTTGCTATCGGCCACGAAAGCTGATCGAATTCCCGCGAAGGATATCGAACCAATGGCGAAAGCATTGGAGTCGTTTGTGCGCATGTATCAACATCACGCGGCGATTGAAGACACAGTTATCTTTCCAGCGTGGAAAGCGGCAACTGGCGAGGCAGAGTTGGATCAACTTGCGGCAAGATTTGAAGAGATTGAAACAGAACAGTTTGGAGGCGATGGATTCGACACGGCGCTGAAGCGGATGGAAGAGATTGAGACGAGTCTCGGATTGGCGAATCTCGACATGTTCACCGCGCCCTCAATAATCAGGTAAAGCCATCCACAGATTACGCAGATTTTCTGTGCAATCTGGGATGGCTTTACTTTTCCTGGCTCAGGTAAGACAATCCCGCACACGGACGGAGGGCCTCACGCCTCCAGGCGCCTCAAACCTTAACCTCTGACCTTAAGGAGCCAAACATGACATTCATACAATTCGCCGACGAACCAAGCCAGGAAGAACGCATCGCAAAGCTACGTGCCGAGTTGGAAAAACTTGGCGGCAGCACTACGTCACTCGAGTCGATGCCTGCTGACATGGAAGAAGAATTTCTCCGGCACGTACTCGAATACGAAACGGCCGAACCGATCAGCCTCATGCGTCTGCTCGAGAATTCCGGGGTGGAAATTCCAGCGCCTGACAAGCTCGACAAAGACGCACTCAGGATCAAGCTAAAGGAGATCGTCGAGCGCATGGCGTCGCTCGGCGCGTACCTCCTGCACACCAATCACCTTTCCGATCGCGAGCTCTACGACTATCTCTACCACGATGGTTTGCGGGAAGAGGCGGTGCTCTTTCCGGAAAATCCGAGCTATGCGTACATGATAGATCTCACGGGTAGTGGGAGCGATGAAGACAATCAGATCTATCTCAAGTATTACGCCGACCACGAACATCGACGGCAGTGGGCGCACGATTGGCCGGACGATCCGTTGCCGGAGCATGAAGAACCTCCGTACGATCGCGATCGGTTCTTGCCACAATCGACATTGGGTTAATGATTCGTCGACGGGCGGCCACGGAGGGCCGCCCCTACAATAAATGCCGGGGTATTTTTGTAGGGGTGGCCCTCCGTGGCCACCCGTTCATGCGATCAAGACTCAGGCCACGATCATCGTGCCGGTTCCCTTATCGGTGAAGACTTCGGAAAGTAGCGCGTTGCGTTTCATGCCGCTGATGATGTGCGCGCTGTGAACGCCGCGTTCTAACAAACGAGTAATGCTCTGCAACTTTGGAATCATCCCACCCGACGCTGCGCCGCTGCTGATCAGTTCGTTAGCCTCAGCCGCGGTCAGCCGAGAAAGCTTCGTCGCCGGATCGCCGGCGGTGAGATAGATACTATCAACATCGCTGAGCAGGATCAGTTTCTCAGCCCGCAACTGCACTGCGATCTCGGCGGCGATCGTGTCAGCGTTAATGTTGAAGACCATGCCCTCATCATCCGCGCCCAGTGACGAGACCACCGGCAAATAGCCGTGGTCCAACAACACCGTCAGCAGTCTCGCGTTGATCTGGACCACGTCGCCAACATGACCAAAATCGACCTTGTCTCGCACGCCTGTTTCCCGGTTCAGGATCTCTTTCGGCGGGCGTCGTTCCGCGTGCACGATATTGCCGTCCACACCTGACAGCCCGACAGCTTCGATGCTCCGCTGACGCAAGGCCGCCAGAATGTCTGTATTGATCTTTCCGGCAAAGATCATCTTTGCCATTTCGAGTGTGGCATCGTCAGTGACGCGACGGCCCTCGATGATCGTCTGTTCAACGCCTAACCTGTTTGCGAGCTCGCTCAACTGTTTGCCACCACCGTGCACGACGCAGATGCGGATGCCCACCTGGTGCAGCAGCGCCAACTCCTCCGCCAGCGATGTCAGGTTCTCCTGGTTTTCCGTGACCTTGCCTGAGAGTTTGACGACAAACGTCTGCCCCTTGAAACGCTGAATATACGGCAGCGCTTCACGCAAAAGGTCCAGACGGAGTTGGTTATCGACTTCCATAATTATCCGCCAAGTAACCTGGCCATCACAGCCTTTTGCACGTGCAACCTGTTTTCCGCTTCGTCGATTACGACCGAGGCAGCCGAATCAATCACGCCGTCAGTTACGATCACATTCCGGCGCACCGGCAAACAGTGCATGAAGATGGCGTCGTTCGTGCGCGCCATTTTTTCCTCATCGACGATCCACTTGCGCCGGTACCTGGCCCTGGTGATGGTCTCCTGCTCGCTGTTGCCGTAAAAGTCTTTTCCGCCCCAGCTCTTCGCATAAATCACTTCCGCGCCGGAGAAGGCGGCGTCGATGTCATTCGTCACTTCCAAATTGCCGCCAGATTCATTCGCAAATCGCCGCACGGTTTCCATCAACTCTTCGTCGAGTTCGTAGCCAGCAGGATGCGCAATTACGACGTCATGGCCCATCTGTGCCGCGGCGAGGGCAAAACTGTTCGGCACGGCCATCGGGAGTGGCTTCGGATGCCAGGCCCAGGTGAGAACGACACGCTTGCGTTCCGCTCCGAGCTTTTCGCGAATCGTCAACATGTCGGCCAGCGATTGGCAGGGATGATGCATCGCTGACTCGAGGTTGATGATGGGCACTGATGCATATCTTGCGAATGCGTTGAGCACTGGATCGGTGCGTTCTTCCTGCCAGTTCTTCAACGACGCAAACGCTCTCACCCCAATCGCCACGCAATACCGCTCGAGCACGCGAACAAACTCCGCGATGTGTTCGGTCTTGTCCGAGTCCATCACCGCGCCTTCACGATGCTCGAGCGTCCAGCTTGTTCCGCCGGGCTCGAGCACGACAGCATTGCCGCCGAGTTCGTAAATTCCAACTTGCATCGACGCACGCGTGCGCAAACTCGGATTGAAGAACACGAGCGCCACGGATTTCCCCGCGAGCGGTTTTGAAAGATCGTCACCATGCTTGAACTGCAGCGCCGACTCCATGAGTCGCTCGATCTCGTCCCGTGATATTCCGATTGTATTCAGGAAATCCGTCTTCATCGGTGTTCATCCGTGGCCGAAATAAACACGTCAACATGTTCTTCCCGCAAACACAATGGAGGTAACAGTCTCAGCACTTTCGGATTACTGGAAGTCCCAGTAATGATCTTCCGATCCAACAATCTTTTATGTATAGACTCTGCCTTATCAGCGAACTCGATCCCAAGCAGAAATCCTAGACCATGGACCGCAACAACCTGCTCGACCTCTGCCAGCCGTTTTCGCAAATAGGCTTCGACACGCTTCACATTCCCCAGCATGCGATCTGTTTCGATCGCTTCCAGCGTTGCAGTTACGGCGGCCATCGCCAACATGCCGCCGCCAAAAGTTGTTCCCAGATCGTTTTCTTTGATGTGCGAAGCGATCGCGTCAGTGACGAGGCAGGCGCCCACTGGAACGCCGCTGCCCAACGCTTTTGCGAGCGTTACGATGTCGGGCACGACAGCGCCGCCTGCTTCGCTGCCGGCAAATAACCATTCGCCGGTACGTCCCACGCCGGTTTGAACTTCATCATAAATCAACACGATGCCGCGCTCATCGCACAGCGCGCGAAGTGAACGATAGAAATCGGAATCGGCCATGCGCACGCCGGCCATCGACTGAATCGGTTCAAGCATGATCGCCGCAACCGTGTCGCCGGCGAGCTCGCGCACGGAGTCGATGTTGCCAAACTCTGCTTCCAGATGTCCGGGCACATTCGGTTTTCCGATCTCGCGATACTTGCCGAGGAACGTTGCGCTGATCGCGTCGGCGGTGCGTCCATGAAAGCCACCGGAGAAGGTGATGATCTTTTCGCGGCGCGTGGCCATACGCGCCATGCGCATCGCATTCTCGTTTGCTTCCGTGCCGGAGTTGCAGAAGAACGCTTTGGTAAGCGCGTCAGGAGCGATTGAGACGAGCTTCTCGGCGGCGCGTGCGCGCGGCTGCGAGTAAACGAGATTCGAGTAGAACAGCAGCTCGCCGGCTTGTTCGCGAATTGCGTTCACGACGTGAGGATGACAGTGTCCGGTGCCGGCGACCGCATGACCGCCGTAAAGATCGAGATACTTGTCACCGTTGCTCGCGTAAATCCAAACACCCTCGCCGCGTTGCGCCGCGATGGGCATTTTCTTGTACGTAGCGAGTTGAAACTGATCTTCGTTCGTCATAAATTTTTATCCACAGATTGCACAGATTGCATTGATTTCTCTGTGTAATCTGTGGATGGTTTATGGATTGGTTCCGGGCAGCATCAGTCCAGTCTTTTCGTCCAACCCAAACATCAAATTCATATTCTGCACCGCTTGCCCGGCGGCGCCTTTGACCAGATTGTCGATCGCCGAGAAGATCACGATCTGCTTGCCACGGACCGCGAAACCGATGTCGCAAAAGTTCGTCGTCTTTACCCAGTTGATGTCGGGCGAACCATTCACGCGCCGTACGAAGAACGACTCGCGATAGTAATCCGCGAATATCGCGCGCAGCTCGTCTTCAGTCATTTCGCGTTTCGCTTCAGCGTAGATCGACGCGAAGATCCCGCGTGCGACCGGCAGCGAGTGCGTCATGAAAACAAGCTCGTTGGTCCAGTCACCAATATGTTCAAGTTCCTGCTCGATCTCCGGCACGTGCTGATGCGTGAAAGGCTTGTAAGCGTAAAATGAATTCATCCGTTGCGGATGATGCGTGTTGGCCGCCGCTTTTGCGCCTGAGCCGGACGAACCGGTCTTGGCATCGACGACAACACGTCCATTGACAACGTTGTTTGCAACTAGCGGCGCAAGTCCGAGCAGTGTCGCGGTGGCAAAACAACCGGGGTTAGCAATCAGGCGCGCTTGCTTGATCGCATCGCGATTGGTTTCCGTCAAGCCGTAAACAAACTCGGCTTGCGCGTCTATCGCGGTGTGTGGTTGTTTGTAGTGTTTCTCAAAGACAGACTGATCGCGAAGTCTAAAATCTCCCGAGAGATCGATTGCCTTGACGTTCGGGGGCAGGCTTGGGACGACATCCATAGCCTGCCCGGGCGGTAGCGCGAGGAAGACACAGTCTGTCGCATCAAGCTCTTCGGGCGCTTTGATGAAATTGAGCTGAGTGAGGCCGTTTAAGTTTCGATGAACTTCGCCTACCGGTTTGCCTGCATGTTCGTTCGCCGTGACGAAGACGAGCTCGACGTTCGGATGAAAAAGCAGAATACGCAGCAACTCCGAGCCGCCATATCCGGAACCCCCGAAGATTCCGATCCTAATTTTGTTCGATGTCGCCATTTGGTTAAGTCAACTTGAGACAGGATTTCATGATTATCAGGATTAACAAGATGAATCCTGCTAATCCTGAAACATCCTGTAATCCTGTCGCGCTTCAACGTTCGCCATCACTAACTCGAAAAGCGCCGCGCCTTCCCGACGTGCATTCCCCGCGGGCACGTTGAATTGCGACTTAATGTAGTCCCCGCCCATCTTCGAGTCAGTCACCGATCCTGAGATCACATCGACCTCGACGCCGCGCCGTCGCAGCAATTCGATACCACCCCACGCACCAACGTAGTCAGACGCGCAGAACACCACCGCCGCTGTTGCCTCGAGCAGTTCAAAGTCGCCGAATACCGTGTCCACAGAATAGCCGCCCAGGATTCCATCGCCCAACTCAATCACGATCAAATCGGGACTAATTTCATTCAACCGCGCAATGATCGCCTTCGCCGACGGCGCGAGATCCGCAACGTCAACCGTGGACGGCAAACCGCAATCGAGAAAACTCGCGGTCGCGACCGCGCCGTGGTCCGACATGTTCAGCGTGTCGCGTAGGCAAGCGACGCCCGAAAGTTTCGCGGCCGCAACCCGCAAACCCGCGCGCGTGGCCTGCTTGATCAACTCGGTCGCAGCGTAGGTCTTGCCGCTATTCATACTCGTGCCCGCGATCATGACGATGGGCGCCGTCTCCCCAAGACTTGTTCGCGGTGGCAATGCCGCGTCAGCGATGTTCAGCACTCTTCCCGCTTCGTCGCAGACCAGTCCAATTACTTCCAACTGGATCGCATCGCCAAGACTCGAGTGATGTCCGGTGCAGTAACCGATCACTCCGCCCATGTTGAGCAGGTGAAGCTGATCGCCGCTCGCGAGAGCCGGCGGCACGTCGCCGACAAAACCTTTCAGCGCTCGACGCCGCCCGAGAACGCCAATCAACAAGTCGCCAGGATTAATCTTCGCGAGCCTGCCAGTGGGCAGTTCCAGCATGTTGTATGTCGCGCTGTCGGTGAGTGCGCGAACGACAACTACATCGCCCGCTTTTGTCGCGTCGCACGCAGAGATGAGCGCCACCGTTTTCGCGAGCGCCAGTGGTGATGTTGCCGATCCGATCTTATCGACGTCAATGACATTGATTGTTTGAGTAGTCATCGTCCACCTCCTAACCGAAGCCGTAGTGCGTTCAGCTTGATGAAACCTTCTGCGTCGCGCTGGTTGTAAACCGTGTCAGCCTCAAACGTGGCGACCTTCTCGTCGTAGAGCGAATTCGGCGAACGACGTCCGACGACGATCGCATTTCCACGAAAGAGCTTTAGACGAACATCGCCGTTGACGGTTGCCTGAGTCTCGTCGATCATTTTTCGCATCAGCTTGAATTCAGGCGCGAACCAAAAACCGTAATAGACACTCTCCGCAAACTTCACTCC
>JBKPJS010000193.1:0-2177 GCA_046730815.1 Acidobacteriota bacterium | reverse complement strand
CCATTTCTTTTTCTCACAGTGGCACTTCTGGGCGGACTGCGAATCGGCGCCGAGAGTCGAACGTTCATTTTCATCGCGCCGCCGTTAGTCACGCTTTTGCTCGCGGTCCTGTCGATGCTGCTCTTCATCCGCGGTGGTCTACTCAGATTGCATCAATGGGTTGGCAGCGAGCTTCCGCCTCTCACAAATGTTTCGCACGTTTGGTTGTTCATCACAATCTTCTTTGCTTCCGCCCAGGCCTTCAACTCTGTATTACCTGAGCGAGGTCTGCTCCACTGGTTGTTCTCGTTCTTTTTCCTTTGGACGCTCTGGAACAATCAGTTTTCGTCATTCGACGCGCGCAGGCTCTTGCGCAGCCTTGCGATACTGTTCGGCACAGCTTTCGTCCTCAAGCATATGTTGCTGGCGAGTCTGTATAGTGCCGACGGTGGTTGGCTCAAGCGAGTGGCAGGAACGCTATTGCAAGGAGTAGCGCTCGGCACGCTCGACACGCCCGCCTTTGCGCCGCTCACTGGCTACATCGCTTTCTTTACATTAGCTTTCTACGTAGCGGGACTGATCTTGTTAGGATTTGCAGTCAATGGCGAGACGATGGTGACAGGGGTGGTCACTCACACGCTCGTGGATGAGTATCGGCAACTGCCTGCTGCTGAGCGAGAGGCTGTACGCGAGGCCATTTTGGATGACTCAGTAAATAGAGACTGAGCCTCTGGTGCCGCCACGACGAGTCAGGGCAACCGCTGACCTAGTCCATGCTACGTAACTGGAATTACCTTCAGGTCCTTCATACTCAGCAGGCCCGTCGAACCGCTATACTCGATTGGCTCACCGACTCTGAGGATGGCGAGAAGAGCGGATATCTCAGAAGGACTCGTAAGGTTTATGACCTGAGTGACGGGTGTGATTGAAGGGGGATTAATTCCCACCAAAGTGATGACGCCTTCGTTGGTCTTGTGATTCCAAGAGGCTTTATAGTTTCCAACCAGCATTAACAGGCTCCTTTCATCCGACAATCATGTTTGTTGGCACCAATGCACGTTCTCGACCTCTGCAAAAATGTTTCTCACTTAGCGGGCAAACGGTTGGTGATGAAATCGGCGACTCGACTGGCCGCCGGTGGATCCATGTTTGCCAACACCGCTACCACGTAGCCTGGGCCAGTACAGATTTCCAACTCGCCATTCATCCCCGGTGCGCCGCCTCCATGGCCGAAACATCTCGTTCCATTGATTATGTTGTCCTGAAATCCAAACGCATACTTACCCCCGCCCGCATCAACTTTTCCGGTCGTCAGCATTTCTGTGTACTGTGCATTGAGCAGTTTGTTAGTTTGCAGCGCGGTCGCAAACCGCAACAGATCTTCCACCGTGGAGTAGCCACCACCAGCAGAGGTTCCGCGGTAGGGCAGAGTGTCTGTGTTAGGCGCCAGGCCCTGCCCGCCAAATCTCGTGTAGCCAACGCTCCGGTCGGCTACTGCTTGATCTTCCGGTTCCGAAGCAGTTCCAGTCATCCCCGCCGGTTTGTAGATGTGATCACGAACGTAATCGTAATAACTCTGACCGCTGACTTTCTCGATTAACACGCCGAGTAGAAGAAAACCGTAGTTGCTGTATTGCCAACGACTCCCTGGTTCGAACTGTAATGCGCGCTCGCCGTACAGATTCACATAATCGCGCAACGTTTTTAACTCGAGACGACGCTTGTCGAATTCCGGACCAAAGATGTCGCCTGTTCCTCCGGTGTGCGTTAGCAGTTGTTCAACTGTTACTTTTGAGGCAACGTCTTTATTCGGATAATCCGTGAGGTACTTGCCGAGAGGCGCTTTCAGATCGAGCTTGCCACTTTGCACAAGTTGGAGAGTAGCAACCGCGGTGAACATCTTGTTCATCGATCCGAGGCGAAACTGTGTCTTCAAAGTATTCGGAGTTTTCTTTTCACGGTCTGCCAGACCATACGCCTGAGCGAAAACAGTCTTGCCATTTCTTGCTACCAATACCGCACCCGAAAAACGATCGGCAGCAACATCCTCGTCCAATTTCTTTCGTACGGCCGTGACCAATTCGCTTTCGCTCAAGTGCGCAAGGGCAAAGTCAGGTGGTCGCGGAATCGCATTAAGGCCGAGGCTGGTAATCTGGTGTTGTTCCGTTGCATCAACCTCAAGAGTCAAACGACCAAAC
>JBKPJS010000192.1:0-2911 GCA_046730815.1 Acidobacteriota bacterium | reverse complement strand
GCCAACATGCGACCGAAGCGCAAAGATTCTGAGACGTAAAGAAAGAGTCTCACGCAAAGGCGCAAAGACAAAGCTGTAAGGTCGCAAAGAAGAATTAAATTGAGGAGAATAGCTTTGCGTCTTTGCGGCTTCGTCTTTGCGCCTTTGCGAGAAATCGTTGTTCGATGCAAAGTCTTTTTCGACCGCCACGAGTTTATCCGCTGACTGATGTAGTACTGTCGGGTCTCTCGCATGCAGAGCAAGTGCGCTTGCTCAGTTCTGGTGGTGCTTCTCTGATTCAACTGCGCGAGAAGCAAATGCCGGCGTTGGAGTTTTATGAACAGGCCAAGGCTGCAATGGCGGTTGCCGAGCGAAATGGAGTCAAGCTGATCATCAACGATCGCGTGGATATTGCTCTGGCGGTCCACGCTCACGGTGTTCATCTCGGCCAGGACGATATGCCTCCCGAAGCAGCGCGAAGACAGCTTGGAACGGAAGCTATCATTGGTTATTCAACTCATAACATTCAGCAGGCGGTGTCGGCATTGAGCCTGCCCATCGACTACATCGCGATCGGTCCAATCTTCCAAACCGCTAGTAAAACTGATACGTCTCCGGTGCTTGGTCTCGAAGGGTTGAGGGTAGTTCGCCAGGCTATCGGCCAGTTCCCGCTTGTGGCCATCGGCGGAATAACGCGGGTCAATGCTGCGGAGGTGATCGGGGCTGGCGCCGATTCGGTCGCGGTGATAAGTGCTCTACTTTCCGATCCAGCCCGGATCGCGGATAGCATACGAACTCTTTTACAGGATTTACATGATTTTTCAGGATGACCATGTAAATCACGTCCAATCCGTAAAAGATAATTTTCTTGCGTTTATCATTGTTATGCGCGAGAATCGGAGCGATTCGGAAGGTTGATCGCCTTTCGAGCGACCTACCCACCAGCGGTTTACGCACCACCAGTCATTCCAGCGGAGTTCGAAACACGGATGAGCTTTTTCGATTTGGCGCCCATAATCGAGCGAATGTTGCTGATCTCTGACAAGATCAGCGATCTGAATTTCTCGGTTGGTCAACTCCCGCAGGTGGAGATAAACGGAAAGCTCACGCCGGTCCAGCCCCTCGGAATGCAGAAACTTTCTCCCTATCAAACCGAGATCATCGCCCTCACGCTGATGCACGGCAATCCCGACGCTGCCGAGCGGCTCGCGCGCACCGGGACGGCCGACCTGAGCTATTCACTGCCTTCACGAGCCCGCTTCCGCGTGAACATTTTTCAGCAGCGCGGTGTCTATTCAATCGTCATGCGGGTGATCCCGACTGACATTCCCACGTTGAAATCGTTGGGTTTGCCCTCGCAGCTAGCAGACATCGCCGAGCTTCGCAACGGTCTCGTACTCGTAACTGGTCCAACCGGTTCGGGCAAGAGCTCCACGCAGGCCTCGATCATCGACATCATCAACGAGCAAAAGTACCACCACGTCGTGACGATCGAGGATCCAATTGAATATCTCCATAACCACAAACGCTCGACGATCAATCAGCGAGAGGTCGGGCACGATACGCGCGACTTTCCTTCTGCGTTACGCGCAGCGTTGCGCCAGGCGCCGAAAGTAATTCTCATCGGCGAGATGCGAGATTTTGAAACCACTGAGATCGCGCTCGAAGCCGCTGAGACTGGTCACCTCGTGCTTTCAACTCTTCATACAATCGACGCTTCGAAGACTGTCGACCGGATTATCGGACTCTATCCGAAGAACGAAGAGCCGGTGATTCGAACGCGACTGGCGCAAACCTTCCGCTACATCATTTCGCAGCGTTTGATTCCGCGCGCAGACGGCGTTGGTCGTATCGCCGCGGTGGAAATTTTGCGCTCGAGTCCGCGCACGCGCGAGTACATCGAGGTAGGAGAGGTTGAAGGCAAGTCGCTGCTTGATGCGATGCGCGATGGGAAGCTCGACGGCATGCAGGACTTCGACACAGTCATCAAGGAACTGATTGAATCGAAGATTGTAAGTCTCGAAGATGGGTTGGCGTTTGCAACCAACCAAAACAATTTACTGCTTTCACTCAAAGGCATGACGGCCGCTGAAGACTTCATCCGCAGAGACGGAGGGCCGCCTGTTAATACGTTTTCCGATTCCGGCTCCATGCTGGGACTGATCGAGTAATGATTATCGTTTGCCAAAAGTGTTCGACCCGCCTTCAGGTTCACGATGAGAAGTCGCCGAATCGACCTTTCAACGTTCGTTGTCCGAAGTGCAACAACACGGTGAGTTCCGGCCCTGCTAGTCCGGCGACGGAACAGAGCGCACTTGCTGTCGGCGGATCTCCTGCGACTGATCATCCACGCTTCGAACCATCCACCGCACGAGCTTATGAGCCGGGGACGAGCGCGGCTAGCGAAATAGTGCCAGGCGACGAGACGGTCCGCATGCTCTTTGATCTTCTTTCCAAAGGCACGCGATCCAATACCGAAGACGCTATGGCGCGCCCGTCATGGGACAAACGCAAAGCGTTAGTTTGCACGAGTGAAGCTTATCGCGACCTGATTGCGCGCAAACTTACGGAGACCGGTTTTCAGGTCTACGTGGCCGAAGACACGCGCCAGGCCGTTGAAACAATGCGGGCCAACAAAATGGACGTGGTCCTGCTCGAGCCGCAGTTTGATCCAGCCGAGCAGGGTTCGGTCTTTGTGATCAGAGAGATCAATGTGCTGCGGCCGCCGCAGCGCCGCCGGCTCTTCTTCGTTCTGATTTCGCCTTCGCTGCGCACGATGGACGCGCATGCTGCGTTTCTCAACAACGTCAATACCATCGTGAACGTCAACGATATTGAAGAGCTGCCGCGCGTAATGGATGTGGCCTTGCGCGAATTCAACGAGCTCTATCGCGACTTCTATAGCGCTTTCAGTCTCACCGCACTGTAATAG
>JBKPJS010000191.1:0-1491 GCA_046730815.1 Acidobacteriota bacterium | reverse complement strand
ACCTGAGTATCACGAGCATGTCCGCGCGTTTCTGAAAACACGTCCAAGCGCGAAGCTCACCATCGCTTCGCTCGAAACGCTTGCGGTGATCGCTTATCGACAGCCAGTTACTGTTCCCGAGATCCTTGAAATACGGGGCGTGCAGTCGCCGTCAGCCATCAAGACTTTGCTGGATAAGAAGTTGATCGTAGCGAAAGGACGCAAGGACACTGTTGGCCGTCCGATGATGTACGGAACGTCGAAAGAGTTTCTGCTGCAATTCGGGTTGAAGGATTTGTCGGAGTTGCCGAGTGTAGAGGATTTCCATGATCTGAGTGGGGGATCGTAAGATGAACCGCAGATTACACGGATTAAAAACACGGATCTATGGAGCAGCGCCTGCAAAAACTGATTGCCGCGGCTGGAGTCGCCTCACGCAGGCATGCGGAAGAGTTGATTACCGCGGGTCGAGTCACCGTCAATGGCCAAGTGGTTAAGGAACTCGGCACCAAAGCCGATCCCGATAAAGACCACATCAAGGTAAACGGCAAGCTCATCAATCCTCAACTTCAATCTCGCGAAAAGATCTACGTGCTCCTCAACAAACCGAAAGGTTATCTATCAAGCGTCTCCGATCCGGAAGATCGCCCCCTCGTCACCGAACTATTGCCGCCTGCATTGGGCAAGCTTCACCCCGTTGGCCGACTCGACTTCAACACTGAAGGTCTTTTACTACTCACGAACGATGGCGACTTCACGAACTTCGTCACGGCGGCGCGCAATCGCGTCGAGAAAGTCTACGAAGTTAAAGTGAAGGGCGTCCCCACTGACGCCGGAATTGAAAGACTGCGACGAGGAGTTACGCTTGAGGACGGCACGCGCACCGCGCCCGCCAAGATCACCAAATTAAACGAGACGCGGACGAACGCCTGGTATGAAGTATTGCTCCACCAGGGACGGAACCAACAAGTGCGTCGCATGTTTGAGCTGATCGGGCATTCAGTTTTGAAGCTGCGTCGCGTGCGCATTGGGTTTCTCCGTGACGAGAAACTCAAGCCAGGTGAATATCGGTTTCTGTCTCCGGTAGAAGTCGCGAGAATGATGAAAGTTAGGCGCAGATAAACGCGGATCGGCGCAGATCGGTTTTCGCGGATCCGTCCAATCTGTGTTACAAAACTTAGCACTATGCAATTTGACTTAAGCGAAGAACAACAACAGATCAAGATGAGCGTACGCGAATTCGCCGAGTCGGAGATCGCGCCTCACGTTCTGGAATGGGATGAGTCCCAGCACTTTCCAATCGAGCTACAACCAAAACTCGCGGAGCTTGGTTTGCTCGGCGTCCTCTTTCCCGAAGAGTATGGCGGTGCGGGCATGGGTTACGTCGAGTACGCAACCATCATAGACGAGTTGTCGCGCGTTGACGGATCGGTTGGCATCTCCGTCGCCGCTCACAATTCGCTTTGTTCGAACCACATTTACCAGTTCGGAACAGAAGAGCAACGCAAGAAG
>JBKPJS010000190.1:0-3187 GCA_046730815.1 Acidobacteriota bacterium | reverse complement strand
GGTTCATTCCCGTTCTCGAGTACAACATTATCAACGACTTCTTCGCGCTTGATTCGCGTGCTCTCGTTTTCACGCTAATCATTTCACTCGGCACTGGTCTCGTCTTTGGACTCGCGCCGGCGTGGCATTCGTCGAACCCCGCCCTGGTGCCGGTGCTGAAAGGCAACCCCGAAACGGCCGAAAAAGGAAAGATAAGAGAATTCGGTCTGCGAAACGTGTTGGTAGTGGCCCAAGTCGCGTTATCCCTCGTGGTGCTTGTGTGCGGCGGACTCTTCATCAAGAGTTTTCGCAAAGCGCAGACAATGGATCCCGGATTCGGCAATGCGAACGGGCTGATCGTCTCGTTGAGTCCCACGCTGGTTGGTTACGACAAAGATCAGGCGCGACAGTTTTTCCGGCAGGTGCTCGAACGTATGTCGCACGTGCCGGGTGTGGAAGCTGCCGCATTCACGCGAACGCTTCCGCTTGGTGACAGTTCCAATTCCAATGGTCCAATTCTGAAAGAGGGCGAGACGCTTGCGCGGGGTAGCGCGGGACGCAACATCATGACGAACGTCATTAGTCCCGGTTACTTCAAGACGATGCAGATTCCCCTTATTGAAGGACGTGACTTTGATGATCGAGACCAGCCAAAGACAAAGTCTGTCGTCATCGTCAACCAGCGCATGGCCGAGATGCTTTGGCCGGGTGAAAGCGCTGTGGGTAAACGCATCCTGATTGGAACTGATAGTCACGATCCATTAGAGGTTGTAGGTGTAGTCAAGACCGGCAAATACCGGAACCTGGCGGAAGATCCGAAGCCCTTTTTCTATTACTCGATGGGCCAGTGGCGTCCGAGCACGATGGCTCTCGTGATTCGTCCGAGTGTTGACCCGCGTTCACTCGTGGGCGCGATCCGCAGCGAAGTGCAGGCACTCGATCGGCGTGTGCCTGTCTTTGCAATCAAGACGATGGACGAACACAAAACTTACGCGCTCTGGGCGCCAAACATGGCGGCGAGTTTCTCCCTCGCGTTCGGCGTGCTGGCGGTTTTGTTAAGCGCCGTCGGACTTTACAGCGTGATGGCTTACGTCGTTTCGCAACGAACGCGCGAAGTGGGAATTCGCATGGCGCTCGGTGCAAACCGCACCGACGTGATGAAGATGATCACGAGACAGGGAATGCGGCTGGCGGCGATCGGCGTCGTCATTGGGTTAGTGCTTGCGCTTGCACTGGCCCAGGTGTTGTCGTCGCTGTTGATTGGTATCAGTGGTTACGACGTGACGACGTTTATTCTCGTTCCGGTGTTGCTGGCCGCGGTTGCGCTGGTGGCATGTTATCTGCCCGCGCGACGCGCGACTAAAGTCGATCCACTCGTGGCTCTCAGGTACGAATGAAAGGCTATCCACAGATTACACAGAAAAAGAATCTGTGGATGGATTGCTCGATATGGATTCGCTAATCAAAGACCTCCGCTACGCTGTTCGCAGTTTAGTGCGGCACCCTTCTTTCACCCTAATCACGGTCATTACTCTGGCACTCGGAATCGGCGCTAACACTGCGATCTTCAGCGTAGTTTATTCGGTGCTGATCAAGCCGCTTCCGTTCCATCGCTCCGATCGAATGGTTCTTCTCTGGGGAGACGCGGAGGGTAATTCTCGAAACCAGGTGTCACACACGGACATCGTCGACTACCGGGCGCAGCAAACAGTCTTTGAAAGCATTACTACGTTCAATAGCTGGACTCCGCTCATCTCCGGAACCAGCGAGCCCGCTCGTATTAATGCGGCCCTGGTTGGCGACGATTTCTTCAAGGTGATGGGCACGCAACCATTTCTTGGTCGAGCATTTCTGCCCGAGGAGCAGCAGGACGGCAAAGATCAGGTTGTTGTGTTGAGTTATGAACTGTGGCAGCGCCAATTGAACTCAGACCCGAATGCGGTCGGTAAGTCCATCCTGCTGAATTTACGGCCACACACAATCGTTGGGGTAATGCCGCCGGATTTTCATTCACTGCCTGCCACGTTATTGGATAAACCCGCTCTCCTTTATCGACCAGCCGCGGAGGAGACGAGCGAAACGGTGCGCTCGGCTCGTCACCTGAGAGCAATTGGTCGCCTTAAAGATGGAGTAACGATACCGCAAGCTCAATCTGAGCTGACCACAATCGCACAGCGTCTTCAGACACAGCATCCGGAGTCGAACACCAATCAGGGCATTCATTTAGTTGGTTTGCAGGAAGACACAGTGCGCGATCTGCAAAAAACACTTTGGGTGTTGCTGGGGGCGGTGGCTTTCGTCTTGTTAATCGCCTGCGCGAACGTTGCAAATCTTCTTCTGGCCCGCTCGACGTTGCGAGCATCGGAGATGAGCATCCGAACTGCTTTAGGCGCATCGCGTTGGCGATTGCTTCGCCAGGCCTTGACGGAGAGTGGGCTGCTGGCCTTTACGGGCAGCTTCGTGGGGTTCCTGCTCGCGATCTGGGGAATCGATCTGATCAAAGCTTTGGGCAGCGAATCGATTCCACAACTGCAAACAGTCGAACTCAGTCTGCCTGCCCTGGGATTTACTTTCGCGCTTTCATTATTAACGGGATTGCTTTTTGGTCTGGCTCCCGCATGGCAAAGCTCACACCCTGACTTAACTGAAGCTTTGAAGGCCGACGGCAGAACGACGAGCGCAGGAATACGACGTACGCGGTTGCGTAGTTTTCTGGTGATCTCAGAAATAGCTTTTGCCCTCGTGTTGCTGATGTGCGCGGGCCTGCTAATTCGAACCGTTAGTCATCTGCAAAGAGTTGATCCCGGTTTTGACTACTCCCAGTCATTGAAGATGGACCTCGGTTTACCTTCACTCCGGTATTCCACCGGTCAGAAGCGAATTGAGTTTTATCGGGAACTTACGAAACGGGTTCAGTCGCTTCCTGGTGTGGTTAGTGCCGGCGTCGTCACGCCTTTACCAGTAACGAGCGGCTTCGACAGCACTGGAATCGCAGTTGAGTATCAGCCGGTTCCACCGGGCCGCGAGCCGATGGTCGATCGCTACATCATGACGCCGGGCTACCTGCGGGCTTTAGGTATTCGACTCCAACGCGGACGTGAAATAACAGAGCAGGATGACGAAAGCGCTCCGCTCGTAATGTTGGTCAGCGAAAGTTTAGCCGCTCGCTTCTGGCCGAACCAGGATCCAATCGGGAAGAGGATCAAGC
>JBKPJS010000189.1:0-4287 GCA_046730815.1 Acidobacteriota bacterium | reverse complement strand
GGTGTGGACCAGGATGTCGTGCACGTCAGCCATCGATGGAGCAATCCAGATTAATGAAAGACCCAGCAGAACGAAGTTAGCCAATAACAATAAAGGCACGTTGTCTAAAAACAACAGCATTATCCAGAAAGGAATTGCGAGCAACGACGCTATCGAACCGAGCAGCATGCGGCCGCCTGGTCTAACTCGTCGCAGTCGATCCGATAAATAGCCACCGAGAATTGTGCTGGGAATTCCGGAGGTCAACGAAGTAAGTCCAGCGACCAGGCCGAGCGTGGCGATACTGTAACCATGAACACGCGTAAAAAATGTTGGACCCCAAATCGATAGACTGTTGGCGGCGAGGGCAAAGAGTGCGTAACCCGCGTAGTGATAGCGCAAAGGTTTGGATCGAAATAAGAGTTTCCAATCGTTGCTCGTGTACTTGGCCGGACTTACCTCCGTGCGGCCACGCTTCTGTTCTTTCAACGTGTAGACCAGCACTGCAATGATCAAACCGGGAAAGCCGAGGAAGTAGAACGCGGGACGCCAGCCGTACTTGAAACCAATAAAACCACCGAGAAAGAAAGCGAGACCTGAGCCCAGCGTGATGCCGGAAGCGTAAATGGATTGAACCGTCGCCCGCATGCGTGGTGGGAAATAATCGCTGAGCAACGAGAGTGCAGCAGGGCCGAGAGTCGCTTCGCCAACTCCCACCATCACCCGGCACAGAAACAACGTCCAGAAGCCGTTTGCAAATCCGGTCAAACCCGAAAAGAGACTCCATACGGCAAGCCCGCCGGCGATCATGTTTTTCCTGGAGCCGCGATCTGCGAGACGACCGAAAGGAACACCGAGGACGGTAAAGAAGATAACGAAAGAGGTGGTTCCGAGTAGTCCTAATTTGAAATCACTGAACGACATCTCCCTTTTGATGGGTTCGAAGAGAATGTAGATCAGCGTGCGGTCGAGGTAGTTGAGGACGGACACGACGGTCAGCAGGCCCAACGCGTACCGCGCGTACGCGCTGGTTGCCTGCTCATGAAGAATGGATTTTGAATCGACTACCGTTGCCATTCTGTTATGTGCTTTTTGTGCCTCTTTGTGGCTAAAAACTCATCTTGAACGCAAACTGGATCACACGTGGCCCAGAACTCGTCGCAGTAATACGTCCAAAAGTCACCGGCACTGCGATATTGCTGTTTGGATTAGCGAAGTTGGTCCAGTTGAAAATATTGAAGAACTCGGCACGCAGTTCTCCGCGTACTGCTTCGTTGATTGGAATAAACTTCACCACTGAGAAATCCAGATTCTTTTGCCCTGGACCATAAAGAAAGTTTCGCGGCGTGTTGCCAAACGGATTGTCGGGATCGAATGTCGGATTGGTGGGTGTCCCGAGATTTACCACGCCGAGCATCGGCCGCGAGAAAACAAATGCCGCAGTATTGAAAAACTGATTCAGGCGCGACTCTATGCTGCCAGACGTCAAAATCTCATTTACGCCAGTCGCAAAGTTGGCCCGTTGAGTGATCGCGTTGTTTGGTGCATCGACGATCGAAAAAGGCGTGCCGGTTTGCAGTGTCAGGATGCCATTCACCTGCCAGTTGTTCAGCAGCGCTTTTGCGGCATGTACTTTTGGCAGGTCGTAGACAAAACTCGTCACGAGGCGGTGGCGTCGATCGTAGTCAGATGGACCATAGTTGAGCTTCCAGTTGAGCTGATCGCCTGCGATTGGAACCAGTTCGTTAATGCCGGCGCCGGAGTAGTAATCCTGTGATTTGCCAAGCGTGTAGGCAGCGAGGAATTGCAATCCGTCGCTGAACCGCTTGGTCATGCTTATCTGCAACGAGTTATACCGCGAGTTTGAAGAGGTCTGCGTCTGCTGAATGCCGCTGGACACCATCTTCTGCGTCGAAAGCGCGGTGCCAAGCGGGGCCACAAACACGTTTGCAGCGCGATTGTAAAACGGCTGATTGAGAGAAACGACCTGCAACAGCTTCGTGCCCTTCGATCCAACGTAACCAATCTCCAGCAGGTAATCTTTGAACAGTTCCCACTGAATATTTGTGTTGTATTGCTGCACGTAAGGTGTGCTCAATTCCGGATCGACGAAGAGGCCACTAATCGGAACGCCGACGATTGGAGATAACGGGGACAGCGGTGACGGGATTGTTGGTTGCAGTGGAAACGCGCTGGGTTGCGGCACTGGTATGAACGGATTCGCAAACGTTCGCAGCAAACCAGGCAGACCGACAGCTACCGCGAGATACGGATAGTTCAACAACTGAGTGTTTGCGTAGCGTGCAGAGAAGCGATCGTAGTAAATGCCGTAGCCACCGCGCAGCACGAGTGAAGCGGAGTTGTTCAACCGGAGGGCAAAACCAACTCGCGGCGAAAAATTGTTCTTATCACTGGGAACCAAAGTCTCATCGACTTCGGGCACTCCTGCGAGCATTCCACCCGCAGCCTGGACAAAACCATTCGGTGAACCAGCAGGCACGGCCACTGTGCCTTGCCGCAACTGCTCCGGAAGAAAGTTGACGAAACGTCCGCGCGTCTCGCTCGGGAAGCCATAGAAGTCGTAACGAACACCGACATTCAGAGTTAGACGATCGTCGGCCTTCCAATCGTCCTGAAGAAAACTACTGAAGTCGTTTATGCGAACTGCTCGATCGAAAACACCCGAGCCGATAATTGAAACGCCGTTGCCAATGAGAAAGTCGTTGAAGCTGGCAAACATAATCTGCCCGCGTGAGAAGGCGTTAAAAAAGAAATTGAGCTGCGAGCGCCTGTATTCTCCGCCGAGTCGCAGCCGGTGACTGCCTGCAAGAATCGACAGGGTATCGCCAGCAGTGAAGGCGTTGATGCGCGACGACTGATCCGCAAATGGTGAAGAGCCGAGGGCGAAGAGTCCGGTCACGATCAGCGTCGGCATGCCCGGAAAAAGATTTTGCAGAGGGCTCGAGATCCCGAGCTCAGCGGCAGTGAACGGTTCTTCAGGAGTCGATGTATTGCGCAGCCGGGCGTAGCCAAAGCGGACCTGATTGACGACATTTGGGCTGAAGACGTACGTGTCTGTGATCGAGTTTAACCCCTGGATCAAAACTAAGTCAGCGCCGGTGCCAGGCAATTGCGTGTTGCCGTTGCCGAGCGCGGCGAAATTGAAGTTCGCCTGGAACGTCGGGTTACGAGCAAAGAAATTCTTTAGTGATAGGGTATGCGTGTCGCTCAGCTTGAGTTCGAAATTCGCATTGAACTGATTTTCACGATAGCGCGAGATTGCTGAGATCGGAGTGAGTCCTGAAGGCGTCGCCGCAGACGGAATCGCAAACTGACCGCTGGGTAACTTTTTGTTCAGAATCGTGACTGCCACTGGGTTTGGCGTGACTCCGAACGTCGCCCGTAGCGCCGCGGCGGTGCGATTGTCGTCAAGCAATCGTGCCGGCATGAACGGAAACAACAAGCTGTTGTTCAGCGAAGCCCCGTTCGTTTCTCTTGTCCCCTGATACGAGCCGAAGAAGAACAGCCGGTCACGCACGATTGGACCACCGAACGTCCCGCCAAATTGATGACGCGACAGCACCGGAGTCGGCTGTCCCGCGGACGCGAGAAAGAAGTCATTCTCATTAAGTGCCTTGTTGCGAATGAAGTAGTAAGCATTGCCGTGAAAGTCGTTTCCACCTGAGCGTGTCACCGCTTCGACATTGCCGCCGGCATTACGACCTTGCGAAGCGTCGTAAAGGCTGGTCTGCACGATGAACTCCTGCAAACTATCAGTAGCAGGCGCAGCGATGTTTGGAGTGCCATTGGTGCCGATGGCGTTGGCGTCGATACCGTTGATACGGACGTTGTTGCTGGTCGTGCGTTGTCCATTGACGGAGATGATTGAATCGCCGCGCCCGAGGTCAGTGTTGTTTGAAACACTGGCCGAAGTGCCGGGTGAAAGCGTGAGTAACTGTTGAAAGTTGCGCGTCGGCAAGGGCAACTGTCGAATTGTTTGTCCTTCGACGACGCGGCCCATCTGTGAAGACTCCTGCTGGACCAACGGTGTGTCAGCGTTAATCGTGACTACGCCCGCGACTGTCGCGGGCTCGAGATGGACCACCAGCGAAGTGGTCTGCGTAATGCTGATATTTACGTCTTCGACAAGAGTGGTCCTAAAGCCGCTCGCGCTCACTTCCAGTTTGTAACGGCCGGGCGGCAGGAGGGTGAATGCGAAATCACCGGAGTCGCCTGTCGCTACTTCACGCACCTGCGAAGTTGTCTGACTGATCAGTTTTGCGCTCGCACCGAGAACCGCGGCGCCAT
>JBKPJS010000188.1:0-1051 GCA_046730815.1 Acidobacteriota bacterium | reverse complement strand
CTCCAACACTACTACGACGCATTTATCACACGCGCGTTCGGTCAGTATTTGCTTACCAGCGCCATCGTGGCAGTCGCGTCAACCGCCTGTGCGCTTGTTATCGGCACACTCGCTGCCTATGCCCTCGCGCGGTTTGAACTTCCCTGGAAGCTCAACCGCCGGCTTTCTTTGTGGATCCTTTCAACGCGGATGTTTCCGGCAATCGTCACTGCGGTGCCACTGTTCCTGATGATGCGCGACGTGCGGCTGCTCAACACACGAGCGGCGCTGATAATTGTTTACACTGCCTTCAATCTTCCGTTCGTAGTCTGGATGATGCGCGGTTTTTTTGCAGACCTGCCGCGCGATCTCGAAGAAGCCGCGCTAGTTGACGGCGACTCGCGTTTGGGTGCGCTCTTCCGTGTGGTCTTGCCGCTCGTGGCTCCAGGCCTAGCCGCTACCGCTGTGTTTTGTTTGATTGTCTCGTGGAACGAATTTCTCTTTGCTTTGGTGTTGACGCAGACTGATGCAGCGATGACGTTGCCCGTCGGAATTGCGGGGCGAGTTACGCAGTACGAGATCAAGTGGGGCGTAATGAGCGCTGCGGCATCGGTGGCGATAGTTCCGATTCTGGTGTTCGCACTGGCACTGCAAAAGTATCTCGTGCGCGGCCTATCGCTGGGCGCTGTTAAGGGATAGATGGGCCACAAACCCATCCACAGATTACACAGATAAAATTTCTGTGTAATCTGCGTAATCTGTGGATTAGGCTAATGGGTATCCAGTTTCAGAATGTAACTAAGACATTCGGCGAGACGTGCGTCGTCGACGAGCTCACGCTCGAGATCGACGATGGCGAGTTTGTCGTGCTGCTTGGACCATCAGGCTGTGGGAAGACAACCACGTTGCGAATGCTGGCCGGACTCGAAACTGTTACCTCCGGCGACATCTACATCGATGGCGAACGAATCAACGACGTTCCAACGCAGCACCGCGATCTCGCAATGGTGTTTCAGAGCTATGCGCTCTATCCGCACATGACGATCGCGGAGAATATCGGTTATCCGCTGCG
>JBKPJS010000187.1:0-9113 GCA_046730815.1 Acidobacteriota bacterium | reverse complement strand
TTTCAGAGTCGGTCTTCCCGGAGCCCCGCCTTCGTCACCCGCCTGGATTGCACCAGCCGTCGATGCGCGCGCGTTTGATAGTTTCAACAGCCGGCCCTTCACGCGCTGAAACTCGGAACTGCTGATCACATATTCATCGTGCTCGGGGAATCTAGCGGCTAACGCAAGCGCCGAAGCCCTGCGGTCTGGCGGGGCCGGGTGCGTCGCAAAAGCACGAGCAATGAAGCCGGGCTTTTTCTTGTTCTTGGCTTCCAACTTCTCAAACATCGTCGCCATCGCGCCTGGATCGTAACCGGCGGCGTACATGTACTGGACGCCCAGCTTGTCTGCTTCCTCTTCCGCGCTCCGGCTAAACTTCATGAAGATTCCGAGCAGTCCGATTCCGGCGGTATTCTGATAAATCATTCCCGGAATGCCGCCGAGAAGTATCGATCCCCCGAGGGCCGCGTATTC
This sequence comes from Acidobacteriota bacterium, assembly GCA_046730815.1. Classification (GTDB taxonomy): domain Bacteria; phylum Acidobacteriota; class Blastocatellia; order Pyrinomonadales; family Pyrinomonadaceae; genus PSRF01. Next base: position 8,660 of record JBKPJS010000187.1, on the reverse strand, counting down.
GAGCAAGCTTGCTTTCGTTTGGTTCTCAACTGCATGCCTGGCCGCCACGTGCGCAATTTCATGAGCCATCACGCCGGCGAGCTCGGCTTCGTTGTCTGCCGCGAGGAGCAATCCCTTGTTTACATAAAAGAAACCGCCCGGTAGTGCAAAGGCGTTTACTTCGTCAGAATCGATGACTTTGATCGTGAAGGGCACCTTCGCGTCGGAGTGCAGGACGATGTTCTGCCCGACACGGTTTACATACTCGGTGATGATTGGGTCGTCGACGAATTTGGCTTGGCGATCCACTTCTGCCGCCGCTTCGCGTCCCTGCCGCACTTCCTTCTCGGTCGAACCGCTCATCTTGGCAATGATCCCGGAATTGATGTTCCGCTTGCCAATCATGTTCGGGTCTTCGTTAGTCGAAAGGGACTTGTTCGATTTGGCTGTTGTCGTGGCACCAGGCTGAGCTTTTTTCTGCTCAGGCTTCTGTTCCGCTTGGGTTTGGCTGGCTTTTGGCGCCGGCTCGGCCTGTTTCCCGGTCGACGTTTGGGCGACCGCAGCCACCGAGCTCACCAGTAAAGATGCGGTTAAAACGAAAGCACTAGTGGCACGGGAGAAGTTGTTCATCTCAAAAAACCTCCAAAGAATCGGACGACCTGAGGGAAGGGGTCTATGATGTTGTTTTCGCTAATTCCAGACGCGCAGTCTATGATGACAGGCTTGGCAGCTTGGTTGTGCGCCGAAATCAACTTCCTGCCAGGAGGATTTGCGACTCTCGCGCCTTAAAAACAACTCATCGTTAGCACGTTAAATATACCTATGCCTGATGCGAAAAGGAAGCAAAAGCCGGAAGTCTCGATCATCGGCGCTGGCCGTCTCGGGACGGCTCTGGCCACGGCGCTCGCCGGCAAGGGTTACGCCATTCATTCACTGGTTGCACGGCGCCAGCAGAGTGCACGCCGGGCGGCCGAGCTTTTAGAGGAGGACGTGCAGGTGTTGAGCGCAGGACAATTGCGCTCCTTGCGGGCAGCGGATGTTTTTATCATCAGTACGCCTGACGATCAGATTGCAGGAGTCGCCGAGGAACTGAGCAAGCTTACCCTTGCGAAAGCTATAGCCCTGCATACAAGCGGCGCGTTATCAGCAGGTGCACTCGCCCCGCTACATGAAAAAGGGTGGCACACAGGTTCAATTCATCCGCTCATTTCGGTCAGCGACACGGCGGAAGGCAACACTGCGTTGCGCGGGGCGTTCTGGAGTGTAGAGGCAGACACGGCCGCATTGCAGGCTGCGAAGACAATAGTCCGAGACCTCGGCGGAAAGAGTTTTTCGATTCGTTCGGAAGATAAGCCGCTTTATCATGCCGCCGCGGTCATGGCGTCGGGCAATGTAGTAGCGCTGTTCGATGTCGCTCTGGAAATGTTGGGCCAGTGTGGATTAACGCGAAAAACAGCACGAAGCATTTTGTTGCCGCTAATCGCCAGTACTGTTCACAATCTGGAAAATAAAGATCCGGCCCAGGCACTGACGGGCACGTTCGCGCGTGGCGATATGGAAACTGTGAAACGCCACCTCGCGGCGCTCAAGCGCAACGAGCTCGCCGATGCTTTGGAACTGTACGTCCTGCTTGGTAAAAGATCCCTGAAGTTGACGAAAAAGCATCCACAGATTACACAGATTCTTAAATCAGTGTAATCTGCGCAATCTGCGGATAGATCTTATGCAGCAAACACCCAGCGCGAGTTACAGCCTGACCTTGCGCGTCAAACTTTCTTCGCGCGCCGGAACGCTTGGTGAGTTGACTACCGCCATCGGCCGCGCCGGCGGCGACATCGGCGCGATCGACATTGTCACCGTCGGCAACGACTACATCATCCGCGACATTACCGTCAGCTCAGTTTCCAGCAAACACGGTGAACAGATCGTCGAAGCAGTCAAAGACATTGACGGCGTCGAGCTGATCAACGTATCCGATCCGACTTTTCTCATGCACCTCGGCGGCAAGATCGAAGTCGTCTCGAAGGTGCCTTTGAAAACGCGCGCGGATCTTTCAATGGCCTACACTCCCGGCGTCGCTCGAATCTGCGATGCCATTCATAACGATCCTGACAAAGTCTTCACCTTAACCATCAAGAAAAACACTGTTGCAGTTGTTACTGACGGAACGGCGGTGCTCGGTCTCGGCGATATTGGACCAGCCGCGGCAATGCCGGTGATGGAAGGGAAGGCGATGTTGTTCAAAGAGTTCGCCGGCGTAGACGCCTTTCCGATCTGCTTGAACACAAAAGATCCGGACGAGATAGTGCGCACGGTCAAAGCTATCTCGACTGCCTTTGGCGGTATTAACCTCGAAGACATCTCAGCGCCGCGTTGCTTCCAGATCGAAGAGCGACTCAAAGAAGAACTCGACATACCCGTCTTTCACGACGATCAGCACGGCACCGCAGTCGTTGTGTTGGCAGCATTGATCAATGCGCTGAAGTTAGTCGGTAAGCAGATGACCGAGATCAAGGTAGTGGTGAACGGCGTCGGCGCGGCGGGCGTCGCATGCTCCAAGATCATTATGGCCGCGGGCGTGCGAAACATTATCGGCTGCGATCAAATCGGGGCCATCTATCGCGGTCGTAAAGAAAACATGAACTGGGTGAAAGACTGGTACGGGCAAAACACAAACCCCGCCGAGGAGAAGGGAACAGTTCACGAGGTGATCAAAGGCGCGGATGTGTTTCTCGGATTGTCAGTGCCCGGCGTGATCGATCACGACGATGTGAAGCGCATGGCCGAGAAGCCCATCGTCTTCGCGATGGCGAATCCGACTCCGGAGATCATGCCCGAGGATGCCGCACCTTATGTCGCAGTCATGGCCACCGGCAGATCAGACTATCCAAACCAGATCAATAACGTACTTTGTTTCCCCGGAATCTTTCGTGGCGCGCTCGCCTGCCGCGCAGCACGCATAAACGAAGAGATGAAACTCGCCGCCGCGAATGCGATTGCGGGCATCATCACCGATGCGGAGTTGCATCCCGAGTACATTGTGCCGTCAGTGTTCGATAAGCGAGTTGCGGAGGCAGTGTCGCGCGAGGTTCAAGCAGCCGCGCACGCCACCCGCGTCGCCCGCCGCCAGGAAAGCACCTAAAGCCATCCACAGATTACACAGATCACTGTAATCTGTGGATGGCTTTGCTCTTGGTGGCGAAACAAGGTTCGATTACTGAGAGTGTCGTCAAGGCTCGCAGTGACTTGTCAGTGAAGCTGGTGGCTTGAGCGAGGCTGCCGTCGAAATCGATCTTGCCCATTTCGCGAAACGTGTTTTCGGGATTGAAGCCCGGAGTTGAAAACGAGGCAAAACTGCCGAACGTCTCGCCCTCGATCTTCATCATCACAAACTGTTGGGAAAAATCCGGCGATTCGAGCGCGTTGATCGTCCGCACGGCGTTGCCCAATTCCTCGATCCCACGATTAACGTCGATCTTCGCGTAAAGATAAGCCAGCGCGAGCAGCGCACGAGCCGATACGATCGTCTTCGGCGCTTTGCCGGTCGCCTGGGCCACTTCGTTGAGCATCTCGCGCGCTTCGGTTTGATCTTCAGCTACCTTGATCGACTCCTCCGCAATTCGCGAATACAAGTAAGCTCGCTGGTCCAGCTCGGTAACCTTCGCTGCCATGTTTCTGGCCTCGGCGAGATTTTTCTCTCCTATTAACGACTGAGCGCGAAAATAGTAAAACCAGTTCAGGAGCAGCGGTCGTACGGTCGTGTCGGAGATTTTGTCGACTGCGCTGATGACTTTTTCAACGGACTCGTCCTTTGTAGCTCCGGTCACCGCAAAAACCAACGCCTGATCACGTCGACCGACATCCGCGATTTTCTCGGCCGCTTCAACCTGTTCGTCAAACGATTCCTTTGGTTCGTTATCTAAGCCGATCACGGCGTTAACGCTTCGCTGTGCGGTGGGGTTCAACAAAGCAAACAGCTTATCTTTTGCACGCGTAGCCGAATCGAAGAGATCGGGCGTCTCAGTTTGTATTTGCTTTTCCAATCTATTGAGTGCGAGCCACATTTGCGCGTGTTCTGAGTACCCCTGGTTCGGCGCAGTTTCGACAGGCGTCTCCATTGCACTCTCAGTTCTCGCCAGTAGCGCCTGGATAAACTGTCGTTGCAATGTTCGATTGCCGGCAAAACCTGGCGGCACCCGATACATCATGTAACTCGGCATCTCGCCGGCGTCGCGGGTATTGCCAAAGGGGTAAGACGAAAGATAGAGAAACTGGTCCATTGGCGCGGCACGATAAGCGTTTAGCGCCTCAGCGTAAAGTTGATCCGCGGCGGTCTTGTTCACCTTCCAGAGATCGTACAAGAAAGCTGGTAATTGAAGCGTTGCCGGATAACGCAAACTATGTCGCGCGAAATTGACGGCTGCTGCCATGTCCGTGGCGACCAGATCATGCGCAAGACCTAAAAGCTTTTCCGCAGTTCTGTTTTGTGACTGATTGTCGGCAGCGGGCTTGTCGCCGGTGTCCCGAGCAGCTTCCTGCAACATCTTCTCTGATAGCTGTCGGGCGATTTTGGGATCGCGCTTGGCAATAGCAGCGATCACTTTGAAACGTTGATCCGGGACGGCGATGATAGCCGCAGTCCGGCGGTTGGAGGTTCGTCGCGTTTGGTCGCCGTTCTCTTTAAAGTTTTGTATCGCGAGATCCAGCGCCTCCATGAACGCGGCCATTGCTCTCTCTTGGTCGTGGGGCCAGAGAAGATCAGCCGCGCGTAGCACCACCGCGATGCGCTGAACTGCATTGTCGAACGTGCGACTGAGAAGTATCTGTTGCTTTGCAGTATCGATTGCATTATCTCTGGTGCAAAGCGGAGACGTTTCTACACCAGGTTTTTTCTGCGCCTGCGCCTGCGCCTGGGCGGTTGGCACGAGGCAAAGCGTTAACAGGATAAGCAACAAAACACGCTTCATCCGGCTCTCCTTTGTAGGGCGCTACAAACTCTTGGCAATGATTGGCACGATGCGCCGGGGCACGTCAATGGCCGCTTTAATGTGACGCGCGTGCGTAAAGTGTCCGGCGACATATATCCCACGCACGGTCGTCTCAAAGGTTTCGGGATCATAAAACGGAACCTCCGAAAGTTTTCCCGGCTCCATTTTTGCACCCAGCTTTTTCAACAGCGTCAGATCGGCGTCGCTGCCCACGAGTACAAACACGACGTCGTTCGCGAGTGTCAGCGACTCGCCCGTTTCAGTCGTTAACCGCACTTCATTTTCGGTGATCTCATCGACTTGCTTATAAAGCACCACCTTGAGGCGACCTGCTTCGATCTCTGCTTCGAGCGGAGTTCGCACCCAGTGCTTCATCGCGCCCGCTTTGGGATCGCGGCTCTCCCAATCTTCGCGCCAGATGGCCATGGTCGTGCGAGCGCCTTCTTCCGATAGAAAGAGCGCGGCCTCAGCGGCGCTGTTGCCGCCACCGACCACCAGCGCGTCTTTGCGAACGTAAGGGTACGGTTCCACAAAAAGGTGATGCACCTTCGGCAGATCCTCACCGGGCACATTGAGATGGCGAGGTCTTTCCATCGCACCGATCGCAAACAATACGCGTGCAGCCTTGTATTCAGCCAGATCAGTCTTGATAACGAAACCGTCATCAATGCTCCCGGTTACGTCGATAACTTTCTCGCCAGTGTTGATTTTTAGATCAAGGTTGAGAACGAAGTGGATGTAGTGCGACAGCAACTCCTCGCGACTCGGTTTTTCTCGGACGGGTTTTAGTGTGCCTTCATGCATCTCCACTTCGTTGGGTGTGGAAAACATTGTGCGGCCGACGGGATACTGCCGAATCGTATTGGCAATCGTGCCTTTCTCGATGACGAGATAGTCGAGGCCTTCGTTTGCTGCCGCCTCGGCAGCAGAAAGACCGGCAGGGCCCGCGCCGATGATAATGAGATCGAGCATCTTGCTTTCTTCCGAGCAAAACCTTGTCTTCGGCGGCGCCTAAAAATCCACCTCGCCCTTTGCGACGAGCACCGATGCTCCACCAACCTTCACTTCTTCAACGCGTCCGGTTTGACCTTTCACGTCGAGGTTGATGCGGCTCGGACGGTGAATGAAATCACCCTGTTCGATAACAAATTTATACCGATCGTTCTCCGGTTCCAAAGTCAACGCGCCGTGATGTACGAGATAGGCGCCTAATGCTCCGCAGGCGCTTCCGGTCGCAGGATCTTCCGGAACGTTATCTGCTGGAGCAAAGAAGCGTGCGTGCGCACGCGAAGAGCCGACCTCGAGCGTTTCGCGTGTGAACGCGTGACATCCGCTCGCTCCACGTCGAGTGTAAATCTCGGCGAGTAACGCAGCGTTGACACGACAATCACGCAAGTCTGCGAGTGAACGTACCGGTACCGCCATGCAGGACAAGCCAGTGCTGATTATCTGGATAGGAAGACTCTCGTCGAGGTCTTCGCGAGGCAATCCCAAAGCTCGTGCGACTTCCTCTTGCTCGTTCGCGTCTTCAATCTCGCCGCGGATCTCGAAAGCCCCCTGGGTCATTACCACCTGTACCGGCTGTCCATCTTTGAACTCAATCTCAACCGGCAACACTCCAATGCCAACTTCGTGAAAGATGCGTTGCCGCCCATTGCCGCCTTCAGGAACAGGAACAACACCTTCGCGCGCCAGTGCATTCCACGTTCCCACGACCGGGTGACCCGCGAACGGAATCTCACGAGCGGGAGTGAAAATGCGCAAGCGTCGCAACACTTCTAAACGCCCGGCATCGGGATGGAGCACGAAAACAGTCTCCGACAAATTCATCTCGCGTGCTATCTGCAGCATTTCGTCACTGGAAATTCCCTCAGCTTCGGGAAACACGGCGAGCGGATTTCCGGTGAATGCTTTATCGGTGAAAACGTCGAGTTGTAAGAAGCGATAATTTGGCATGCTACGTTTTTCTCTTGAAAAGGGCCTTCAGGTCTTCACGAGTTGCCCCAACAACGTGGACTCGTTCAGCCTGCGACTGAATAACTGTCGGTGCCGTGATTGTCAATCGATTTTAGCTGATAAATAGAAGTTTCCCATTCACTCCGAAACGTTTTTGCCCGTCCGATACATAGATCCGAGTGATTGCCAAAACTGACTTCAGTGCTTGCCGAGTATTTTGCATTGAAGAAAAAAGGTAAATCGAATATCGTAGGCGGCCTGTTTTAACTTGGACCTTCATTTCCACGTACGCCTCGCTCGCTAGCTGCACCTGGTCTTGCCGCGATTATTGACGTTTCGACAGTCACCGCGCGGCCCTCTATAAAGGAGAGCTTATGGATCTAGGAGTTCTGAACACAATAATCGCCGTAGTGGTCGTCCTGTTGGTTCTGAGCCTGCTGGTTCAGGCGCTGCAAACACTCATCAAGAAACTGCTGAAGCTTAAATCGAAACAGATTGAAGGAACGTTGAAGGACCTTTACGAACAGGCAATCAGCGGTGAGAATCCTCCTGAGCAGGAGCCGTTATTTAAATCACGTTTGCTGCAACCACTTTCGATGTTGCTGCTGGCAATAAAAAATCTCTTCCATCCGAGCCGTACCTCTACTCCGGCGGCAAATCAATTTAAAGATAGGGTCTTGTCGCAGTTTAAAGACATCGGCCGGAAAACCCTATTTGGAGGAGCGGTACTCGATTCGCTGTCGAAAGAAGATCTCTTCAAAGTTTTAGGGAGACTCGAATCGAAAGAGTTTTTCCCCGAATACGTGGCGAAATTCAACGCTCTCTTGAAAGACATCACCAATCTCAAAGGGGCGATCGAGGCGCTCACCACAAATAATTTGCTGCGCGGAGCGGCGAGTACAAAGATAGCCCAAATTCGTTCGATCCTGGCGCCGGTTTTCAACGATGTGGCGGCAATTAAAGTCGGTGAGGACCAAGTTAAACCTAACGTGGTGTTTGCCGATCTTCTGCGGCTAGGAAAACTCGATCTCCAGAGTGTTCTAAAACTGCTTGATGACGCACAAACTGCAATCGCCCAGGAGAAAGAGCTGGCGATCAGGGCCAACAACCAGGGAGAAGCCGATGCGCTGCAGAACCTTTCGACTGCCTTAACTAAAATTTCAGATCAGGTAGCAAATTTTAGTCAAACATTCGTAAACGCGGTCTCACCGCCGCGGAATAAGCTGCAGCAGATTGAGGTTTGGTTCGACACCGTGACGCAGAGTTTTGACGAGCGCTACGCGAGGCACATGAGAAGCGTTTCGATCTGCCTCAGCATCCTGGTCGTGCTTGTGCTGAACGCCGACTTCTTCCAGGTTTATAAGAGTATTTCCAGCAATGAAATTCAGCGAAACATGATCGCCGACGCTGGCGCCGACCTTGTGAAACAGTTAAAGCAAGCACAAGCGACTCAGACTCCAGCAGCTCAACCTAGTCAGTCGCCGGCGCAAACCGCAACTCCCAATCCAAACGCGTCGGCGTCATCCCAGCCGGCCGCGGAGCTGCAAAAAGATCTAAACGTAATCGATTCGCTCACCGACAAGTATGAGAGTTTTGGATTTCAGCCCCTCAGCGGTGAACAATTGAACGCGTTCTTCTGGAGTCTCGGCGGCTTTAGTAAGCTTTCGGAAGATGACAATAAAAACACTAGTTGGGGCGGATACAAGTTCACCAAGACTATCGAAAACGGTAAAGAGG
>JBKPJS010000186.1:0-6777 GCA_046730815.1 Acidobacteriota bacterium | reverse complement strand
GTCGCAGATCGCGCAGTAACGATTGTGTGGCGAGTTGATTGTTAATGAAGATTTTGTTCCGGCCCGTTGAGGAAAGCTCACGCCGGATAATGAGCTCGTTAGTTGGGCCGAGTCCAGCGTTTTCCAGCAGGACTTCAAGATCAGGATGCGAGGCGACAGAGAACAGGCCTTCAATCGATCCGCGCTCAGTTCCTGACTTGAGTAGTTCGCTGGTAAATCTTCCGCCAATCAAAACGCCGAGCGCATCGACAATGATCGACTTTCCCGATCCAGTCTCACCCGTGAGCAGATTGAGCCCACTCTCAAACTCAACCTGCATGTCCTCGATTAGCGCGATGTTGGAGATGTTCAGGAACTGAAGCATCAGCCACAGATTATCAGACAATGCCACAAAGAAGCGCAAAAGGCACAAAGTCGTCCACTGACTTTGTGCCTTTTTGTGCCTCCTTGTGGCGGCGCTGATTTCCCTAGAACTGGTACCGCAGCGCGAACTGCATGACGCGTCCCGCTTTAGTTTCGTTCAGAGGAGCTTGAGTTGAGGTGAAACGGCCGAAGTCGGAATTCGGACTACTAGCACCGAGGAAAGGATCGGCTCCCAAACTCAAGTCGGAAATGGTTAGACCATCGAACCGCTGAGTGTTGGTGACGTTGAAGACTTCCCAACGGAACTGGAGTGAATGACCTTCCCACGGCATCCTGAACGACTTGTAAAGTCCCATGTCGAGCGCGATATAACCTGGCGCGCGCAGCGCGTTTCGATCGCCCACTTCTCCCGGACGAGCCGGTCTGAAACTGCTATAAGCCGCGTCGACATCGCTGAACAGGTTGGGTGTGCCGTTGGGTCCGTTCCGTGTTGGAGACGACTCGACTGGCCGAACTCGAACGCCGTTCGATTGAACGTTCCAGTTCGTGGCCCAGACACAACAATCGAATGGCGCCTGGGGAATGGGTAGCCCGCTGTTCCAGCGGAAAATCCCAGTGGTCTGCCAGCCACCAAACACCTGGTCCATAAACCCACTCGCATTGCTGAAGAATCGCTTGCCACGTCCAATCGGAAGTCCGACTACCCAGTTGGCATTAATGATGTGCCGGGCGTCGAAATCCGAGCTGCCGTAGTTTTGATCCGGGAACAACGCATTGACGATGAACGCCGTGCCGTAGCTGGTTGAGTTCTGCAACCCGGAAGCGTTGTCGAGCGAATGGCCGTAGGTGTAGTTGAAGTCAAACGTCACATCCTCGCGCAACCGCTGCCGCAGACTGAGTTGCAACGAGTTGTAGTTTGAATGAGCAACAGTCGAGAACGCGGAAAGCGCCCCAAACTGTGGCTGGTAGAACATGTTGTTGAACTTCGCCGGTCCGCCACCGCGTGGACAGGTGGTGCAACCGGGACTATCGTCCCACAGCAACTGTAGGAACGTGTAGTCTGTTACGTCGCCCCCGCCGAGTGCTTCCGGCGCGACGAACGCATAAGCAGCCTGCGTTGGCGTCAACGACGTGTCTCCCCACCAATCAGGCATGAACGGGAAGAGGTTGTTGAAGAACGGCAGGTCCTCGATGGATGTGATCTCGCGGTTTGCATACCGGTATTGCACCAGCGCGTTGACCGCTTCGTAATACGTCATTCCTGACTGCGGGTCGCGGATGTTATTGAGCTGCATAATGTCGCGCGCAGCGAGCAGCTTGCGCGCGAAGCGCCCAACGTAACTTGCTTCGAACGATAGTCCTTTGCCAATTTCGCGGCCGTAGGACAAGTTGAAGCTGTAGTTGTAGGGAGTGGTTATTCCCTGGTCCAGTGATGTCTCGATGCGCTGATCTTCATCAGACGGAACTGTCAGCGGGAAGTTCAACGATGTCGGGATTGGACCAGTCGAGCCCGGGAAGGGCAGCGTGCGAACGTCCGGATTGAAGCCGTTGAATTCAGGCCCGAGTTCTCCGTCGATCACGTCAAACGTGTTTGCGTTGATGTTGCGAGCGGAGGTGAATCCGGCGAGGTTGTTGAGATCGAAATTGACTGCGAGCTGGCTGCCAATGCGATCGTAAGTCATGCGGAAGCCGCCGCGAACGACGCTCTTTCCGTCACGTCCCAATACCTTGCCAAGATTAGGCGACCAGGCAAACGAAACTGACGGCGCAAAGTTGTTCCAATCCTGCTTGTAGTAGCCCGGCGCATTGTTCGCCTTGCCACCGAGAATGAAGGTGATTGGATCGGTAAACGGAACGCCGTTGTGTGAGCTGGCAACTCGCTGGTTAAAGTAATCGGTCAGATTTACGTTCGGCACGACCTGGAGACCATTTCGCTCGTAGACCGGAGTCGAAGTGGACCAGCGCAGGCCGTAATTCAAAGTGAAGTTCGGACGCATGCGCCAGGAATCCTGGAAGGAAGTTTCGTATTCCTCCGTGGCGAATGAACGATCCGTTGGTGTGCCGACCTGTTGCAGTTGTCCACTCGCGTCATACACGAGATTGGCACTGTACTGCGAGTAGCGGCCGATCACGGATGCGAGCGCGTCGCGAAAATCGTTGCCGCTCGCAAAGTCGGAGAAAGGAGCGAGGATAACGTCACCCGATTCGTTGTAGAACGACGGATTGATGATCGCTTCGTCGAATGATGCGCCAAACGAATTGCGGTTGTTGCGTATGAGGCGGACGTTAGCGCCAAACCCCCCGGTGTGATTTCCCCGTATCCAGGAAATGTCGTCCACAAAATTATGCACCGGCGTGGTGCGGCTGAGAGTGCGTTGGAAAGCGGCCGGTGAAAAGATGAAACGGAAGTTGACGCGGTTCTCGGTCGAATCACCGTTTTGGGTAAACGCTGCGCGAGTCAAGCCGTAGTTGAAACGGTTGACGACGTTGCTGTTCACCGTCCATATATGGCCCAGCGCGAGGCCCTTGGGATGGTTCCAGGTTGTCAGCGGCGGAGTGTCGGGGAAACACTGAATGTTGTCGCCCGGTGTGCTGCAATCGGAACTGAAATAGACGGCACGAGTGACGAGGTCGTTCTGGTAATTACCACGCACGAACAGGGTTTGATTACTGGTCAGGTTGAAATCGAACCTCGCGATGTAAGTGTTCAATTCTGTCGGCGTCCTGGCGTTGAATCGAAATCCGCCGGTGTTCAAGCCGTCGCCGACGGTCGAATCGTTGGCGGGATATTTTTGCGCCGCAGCCGCGAGCACCGAAAGCGCATTCGGATTGATGCCCGGACTTGTTTCATTCACCGCGATGTAAGCGGCTTCGATCTCAGTAGGCGTAAGACAGTTCACGCCGGCCGGAGTGCCTGCGGGACAGCCGGGATCGCTCTCACCGCTTTCAGTGCGAAAGCGAACGAGTCCCTGGCCCAGTGTCGGCAACGGCACTTCGCGAACTACCGAAGTGGCCGTCGCTTCGCGAAATCCTTCATACGTGAAGAAGAAGAACGCGCGGTCTTTCTTGATTGGACCACCCACCGAGCCGCCGAAAATGTTTCTCAGCAACTGTGGACGCTCCACGCCCGCTGCGTTGTTGAAGAAGTCGTTTGCAGTAGTCACAGTGTTGCGGTGTATTTCAAACAACGAGCCGTGCCACTCATTCGATCCGGAGCGCGTTACCAGTGAAACCTGTGCGCCCGACGAACGTCCCTGTTCCGCGTTCGGATTGGTTGTAGTCACGCGAAACTCCTGCAACGAGTCGCGCGTTACTCTCAACACGCTCGCAAACGCTTCATCAGTGATCACGTCGAGACCGTCCTGCTGTTCGTTGACGTCAACACCGTCGAGCGTGATGTTCGATTGGTCGGCGCGTCCGCCGTTCACAAAACCGCTTCGGGTCACGCCTGGTTGGAGCGAGAGCAGGCCTACGACGTTGTTGGCGTTCAGCGGCAGTTCAACGATGCGTTTTCTTTCAAATGAATTTCCGAGGCTCGCATCGCTCGTGTTGATGGCGGCTTCTGCCGCGGAGGTTACGTCTACTGTTTCAGAAACAGCCCCGACCTCGAGTTGCACGTCTCTGACTGTGGGAGTGTCGACCAGCGCGACGAGGCCCGAGGCCGAAGCAGTCTTAAAGCCGGGCGCCGTCACGTCGAGTTTGTACGTGCCGGGCGGGATAGCGGTGAAGACGTAAGCACCATCTTCGTTAGTGGGTTGGGTGCGAGTAAAGTTTCTTTCAGGGTCGGTGAGAGTCACGCTCGCGCCGCTCACCACGTTGCCGTTAGGATCCTTAACGGTACCCCGGACAGTGGAGCCGCCCGCCTGTGCGTAACCGCTCACAGCGAACAGTATCAAAACAAGAAACGAAGCTAGAGACAGACTTGCAAATCTGCTTTTACTCATGAGCAATCTCCTGGTTCTTTGCCCTAACCTTGAACAAGTTGTCGTAGATTTATTTAACTTTTTGGGGAGACAAACTTTGCTTTGTGCGAATGCAGTTGTCGTTCCAATCGGAGTGAGAGACTTTAGCGCCGAGAAATTACAGATGTTAATCGCGCACCTCCACGGAACAAGTCCAAAAACTCATTGCCATTGCTGATTTTGAACTGCGAAAGTTTGTATGAGAATACAAATCCACAGATTTCACAGATGTCCGTTAAAAAAATCTGTGTAATCTGTGTAATCTGTGGACCGGAGTGAACTGTGGCTATCAATCCGATCGACATACTGCTCGTAATCGTCATCGTCTTGAGCTTACTCAACGGCTATCGACGAGGGTTTGTTCATGGTGTGCTCGACCTCGCGGGTTGGGTGCTGAGCTTGCTCGCTGGTTTGCGTTACTACCATCCAGTTGCACAGTGGCTTGGAGCGCACTTGGACCTTTGGTCGGAAGTGTGGGACCAGCCAATCGCTTTTGTGCTCGTCGCAGTACTCGCGGGTGTCGCTGTTCACGTGATTGGCTACTGGCTGCTGCGGCGTTTGCCGGAAGACATTCACGAGCACCGGGCCAATCAATTGTTTGGACTGCTTCCCGGCTTTGCAAACGGAGTGATAACCGCGGCTATCCTCTCGGCGCTGTTGTTGGCCCTGCCGTTAAATGAAGGTTTAAGCGAGCGCACACGCGACAGCGCAGTCGTGAACCGTCTTGCGGTCTATGCTGAACGACTTGAGGGGCAGCTTCGACCCGTGTTCGGCGAAGCAATCTCGCGCACGCTCAACCTGCTGACGATCCGTCCTGATTCAAATGAACGCGTCACGCTGCCGTTCACGGTTGAAAAGACGCGTCCTCGACCCGATTTGGAAAAACAGATGCTGGACCTTGTAAATCAGGAGAGACAAGCTGTGGGATTAAATCCGTTGGCGCCTGATCCTGAACTGACGGAAGTTGCGCGACGTCACTCGGCGGATATGTTTGCGCGTGGCTACTTCGCACACGACACGCCGGAAGGTCTTACGCCCTTCGATCGCATGCGCGCTGCAAATGTGCGCTTCATCACTGCGGGTGAGAACCTGGCCCTAGCGCCGACTCTCTCCGTGGCCCACAATGGTCTGATGAACTCTCCGGGCCACCGCGCCAACATCCTGCGAAAAGAGTTCGGACGCGTCGGGATCGGAATTATGGACGGCGGGATGCGTGGATTGATGGTGAGCCAGGAATTCCGTAACTGATTTTTGGCCGCAGATGAACGCGGATGAACGCAGATTCGATCTGCGTTCATCCGCGTTCATCTGCGGCTCAAAAATTAGTCTCTTCTCGACTCGCGGGGGACAATGTCGAAGGTCAACTTCTGCACTCCACGAATCACGGTGACTGGCGTTCGCTTTCCGATGCGTTCGTCGGTGAGTAGCTTGTGAAGATCGTCTATGCCGCGGATTGGATGACCGTCAAAGTCGATCACCAGATCGCCTGCTTGTAGGCCTGCTTCTTTTGCTGCACTGCTGTCAGCGTCTGTTTCAAAGGAAACAATCAGCACTCCGCTCTCAACCGGTAATTGATAGTACCGAACGATCCGCCGCGGTATCGGCACGTTCTGTCCCGCGACGCCGATGTAACTCCGGCTGATCTTGCCGTCGCGAATCAGACGGGCCGCGACAAACTTCGCCGTGTCGATTGAGGTGGCAAAGCAGATCCCTTGCGCCGGAAGTATGGTCGCCGTGTTTACACCAATTACGTCACCACGAGAGTTAACGAGTGGGCCACCTGAATTTCCGGGATTGAGCGCTGCATCGGTCTGAATCACTCCGTCCATCAACCTGCCTGACTGCGCACGCAACGAACGTCCCAACGCGCTTACGACGCCGGCAGTCACCGAATACTGAAAGCCATAAGGATTACCGATTGCGATCACTAATTGACCCACGCGAATCGATTGCGAGTCACCTAGCTGGGCCGGAACGAGGTTTGGCGCGGTGATGCGAATCACCGCCAAATCGGTATCGGGATCGTCACCAATCAACTCCGCCTGGAACCGCCGGCCATCCATGAGCGCGACGTCGACCTTCGATGCGCCATGCACGACGTGACTGTTAGTGAGAATGAATCCGTCAGGCGTAAATACAAATCCGGAACCACTCCCGCTAACTTCGCCTGGCCCTCGGCCGTTACGCCTTCGCGGGCCGGTCACCTGGATATAAACTACCGATGGGCTCACCCTCTCCGCCGCCTCGATCACTGCGCGCGAGTAGGCGTCGAGCAAGCCATCATCACTGCGAGGCGCCGTTTGTTCGCGCGCGCCTTCGCCAACCACTTCTCCGTCAATACTAATTTCTATTGGAACTGCGTACTTCATTTATTTCGTTCTCCTGATCATAATTGTGCTTTATATCGCTCGATGGTTGCAACCGAGGACATCTTGATCGAATTAAAAGAAAT
>JBKPJS010000185.1:0-3942 GCA_046730815.1 Acidobacteriota bacterium | reverse complement strand
CCAGAGCACCTCGAGACGGTTACTGCCGTGCGTATACATTGCGCGGTCGCCGCTCTTACCCGTGTCACGATATTTCCAGACCATCCAACCGAGGCCGATCTGGGCGGCCGTGAACGAAAGCCCGACCACCACTATGGTGATCATGAACTGGCGATCGAGCGCTGGGGCATGCTCCGAGATGGCGGCCGGAAACCACCATTTCCCGCTCACAAACAGAAGCACTGACAGCAGTGTGATAATCCAGATAATAACCGCAAGAACTCGTCCCATCGGTTACATCTCCTTTGGTCTGATCTGTGTAATCCGTGTTGATCCGTGGCTATTAACGATTCAAAACCATCAAGAGAAACAACAGCGGCAAGTAGAGTACTGACGCCAGCAGCAACCGCCGCGCGTGTTGCCGTGACATTGAGAATGCCGCACGAAGACTGCTGTAGAGAAAAAGCAATCCGAGCACGATGGCTCCCACGAAATAAATCTTTCCTGACATACCCATCAATGCCGGAAGCACGCTCACCGGCAGCAACATCAGCGTGTAAACGACGATCTGTTGCGCCGTCACGCGCCCGTCCGGTTCGACCACTGGAAGCATCAGAATGCCCGCGCGGCCGTAATCCTCGCGATACATCCACGCGATCGCCAGGAAGTGTGGAAACTGCCAGAGAAACAGAATCGCAAACAGTATCCAACCTTCGAGACTGATCGAACCGCGCGCTGCCGTCCAGCCAATTAACGGCGGCACCGCGCCGGGAAAAGCACCGACGAGTGTAGACAACGTCGTGCGCGTTTTGAGTGGCGTGTAAGCGAATAGGTAACCGGCGATAACGGTCAGACCGAGTAGTGCACTCAATGGATTGACGAGTACAAGTAAATACGCCTCGGCCAGGATCGTGATCGCAGCGCCGAAGGCGAGCGCTTCCCAGGGCGCGAGTTTGCCGGCGGGCAGTGGCCTGCTGGCCGTGCGTCGCATCAAGCCATCTAGATCGCGCTCCGCGTACTGGTTGAGCGTTGCGATGCCTGACGATAGCAGTCCGATTCCTAAGAGCGCGCGAAGCAGCGCGAGATAGTCGATCGATCCGTGAGAAGCCATCGCGAATCCTGCGGCCGACGTCAGCACGATCAGGAAAGTGATGCGTGGCTTTGTCAGCTCGGCATAGGCCGCGACTCTTTCCCGGAACGACAAACGCTCGACAACCGGGACGGCGGAACTACGTAAATCTATCGCAAACTCTTCCATTAAATTCCTTTGACAGGATTTACATGATTTTCAGGATTGACATGTAAATCATGTCTAATCCTGTAATCTTGTAAAAATGCCTTCTCCCCTGCGGACAAGACTCGATACGTTCTCAACGTCAAAACGATCGTGGTGGCAAACACGAGCGCCCCGCAGGCGACGTGCGCAACCGTGATCCCGATCATTGGATTCAACGGCTGCGGATCGTTTGGCGAAGCAAGGCGCGTCAGATATGCAGCGAGACCCAGGCATAATTGGACCACGAGTAAAACTAACGCCAGCATCGCCGGTCGCGTCAAAAAACTCTCACCTTTGTGACGCCGCAAAACCGCGATGGCTGCGCCTCCAAGCATCAACGTGACTGCGAATGCGCCACCAATGTGAGCCAGAATCAATTGAGTCGGCAGTTGCCGGTCCCACGGCGCTGAATGACGCAGTGTTGCGCCGATAATCAGTTGCAAAAAGATCGTGACCAACGCTGCGGTGCACAAATAACGAAGCGGCACGTTCTCCTTCTCTTCATGCTGCGGTCGCGCTTCAATCCAGCTTCTCGAAGTAAAAACAGCCAGGCTGACAGTCGTGCAAAAGAAGAGTTGCGCCAGCGTCGCGTGGGCAGTCGAGACCGCCAGCGGCAACATAAGTTTCACAGTTAACCCGCCGAGCAGTCCCTGCGCGATCACAGCTATGAGTGCAAATATGCCAAGACGCCTGACCCACTGCCGTTTTTCTTTCGACAGGATGTAGATGGTCAGCACAATCGTCAGCATACCGACCGTGGTCGCAACCATCCGGTGACCGTGTTCCCAAAAAAGGTTACCAACCATTTTCGGGAAAAACTGTCCGTTTGAAAGCGGCCAGTCGGGCGTGGCCAGTCCGGCGTCGTTACTGGTCACCAGCGCTCCGGCGATAATTAAGAAAAACGTCGCGCAAGCGACGAGAATAGCGAAACGATTAAGACCCTTGTTCATTGCCAATTGCGGATTGCCAATTGCCGATTTGTTTTAGCCAATCCTTTTTGAAAATTGGCAATCGGCAATTGGCAATCAAAAATGCTTTAGTGCTTGTGCAGCACCGGAAGCTCGAGCGCCGGCATCATCTGCAACGAAGGCTTCACGGAAGTAGTCGCCGCACCTTCACCAAATGCGAAGTCAGCTTTCGCGGTTCCATTCGCCGGAACAGTCACCTGCATCGTCTTCTCTGTTCCCGCTGCGCCGCCTTCTCTCCATGCAACGACGGTGTAAGTGCCTGCCGGAACACCTTTGATCTCGAAAGCGCCGTCAGCACTGCTAACCGAGTAGAACGGAGTCTTCATCACGCCGATGTAGGCCTTCATCCATGGATGCTGATTGCATTTCACTGGAATGAGCACCTCGGCCCGCGCAAAAGCCTTTTCAATCGGAGGGGCGCCATTGGCCTGGGTTTGGTTCCACTCCTGATTAAGTTTTGGCGTCGGGTGAATGTTGTGCTGAGTGGCGTCACTGTTGGTGATCTTCAGTTTTTGATTCACTTGCACACCCAACACGTGAGGCACATAGTGGCAACCATTCTGATCGAGCTGGACTTCGCTTGTGGGTGTTGCCCAGGTGAAGTCGCCGACTTTCTTACCGCCTTCTACTGAACCTTCCTTGACGTAGACAAACACGTTCGCGAGCTTGCCGTCTTTAACCATCGTGTCGTCGGTCTGCAGGTTTGGATTTTTCTGGCCGCAGACTGGATCGGCCGTGGTGTCAATCTTCTTCGGAGCCGGCGGTGTGCCGTTGTAGGAAATCACTCCGTTAATCGTGCCCGTTGGACCGCTGTACGCGGTGGCTGTTTCGGTTGTCGGTGTATTGGTGTCCGGCGTTTTGCCGCCACCACACGCAGAGCCAAGAGCTAGCAGAGACAGTGCAATCGATAACACAAGCCAGACTTTTGTCTGCTTATTCATGATCAAATCCTCCAAACTAAGATACTTGCGCAATAACTTTAGCACGGAAAAGCCAGTGCCGCATTTGTAGGGGCGGCACTCCGTGGCCGCCCGTTGTCGCACATGGAACTAGCGGGTGCCACGGAGAGCCACCCCTACAACGATCAATTCAAAGCCGCCGCTGCTTGCCGGCCTAAGGCGGCGCGTTCGCGAATTCGCCGGTGATGAAACCTGCTTCGCTTCCGCTTCGCGCGTGCGTGATTTTGCGTCGTGGCCTCCGTCGGTTTCGCAGTCGCAGCCGGTCCTTGCGCCAACAGTCTGCGCTGCTCATCCGCATTCATCAGAAACATGTATCGCACTAACAACCGCGCGTGATCGTCATGGTACGCACTCGCACTTGCCGGTGGGTTTGGCAGATTAGCCACCCAGCGATCGCCCTCCCTGCGAAACAGTCCACTCGGCATCGCCGTGCCCGGACTGATCTGCGACGGATCCAACAACCAGCGGAACGTCCAATCAGGCTTCAGTCGCTCCGAAGCCAATAAGAAGTTGGGCGCGATCGCCTTCGCGTCGTGACCGGGATCACCCGTGATGTGACACTTCAAGCACGGCGTGCCCGACGTGAACAGATCCCGCGCTGCTACCCTTTCTTGTTCGGTCAGCGGCTGCATCGGTTCCTTGATGTATGGATCCTGCTGGCCTGACATCGCCATGAAGAACCGCACCAGCACCTGCAACTCGTTGGGCGAAAAATTGAACGTCGGCATGCGGAAGTTGAGGTACGGGCGCACTCCATTGC
>JBKPJS010000184.1:0-6828 GCA_046730815.1 Acidobacteriota bacterium | reverse complement strand
CCTGCGTGGCGAAGATCTGATTACTCACCTGGGTCTCGAATACTACGATTAAAGATCTGTGCCAATCGGTGTATCTGTGGATTAAAACGTGCAATTAATTGTCACTTGGGCATATTTGTGGTGACATTTTTTGCGGAGTTGTATATATAGCATCGGGTTGCCGCCGTTTCAGGCGCTGAAACCGGGGTTGGCGAACCTTAGCAACTTCCCCCCGCATCAATTTGATGTGCGGATCGTTCCTTGCTAGTGAGGCAATGGGCCAGAGGGTCTTGAGGCCTAAGGAGCGAGCCGATGTTAGCTGAGTACGACGTGACAACAAGAGACATGAATAATACAGGTACAGTTTTCCTCGATCCCGATCAAAAGAGCCCGCGTGCTCAGGATTTTGAGGAGCGGCTGACTTCGCGAATCGTCGGTCAGGAACGCGCGGTCAGACGCATGAGCGGTCTGTATCAAATCTTTTTAGCGGGCATGAATCCCCCAAACCGGCCGATCGGCACGATGCTGTTTTTGGGACCGACAGGTTCCGGAAAGACTCGTGTGATCGAGGCGGCCGCCGAGGTGCTTTATGGCGATCCAAACGCCGTCGTCAAAATCGACTGCGCGGAGTTCCAACACTCACACGAGATCGCCAAACTTATCGGCTCGCCTCCGGGATACCTGGGTCATCGCGAAACTTCGCCGATGCTGACTCAGGAAAACCTCGACCGGATGCACACAGACGATATGAAAGTGTCGCTGGTGCTGTTCGACGAAATTGAAAAGGCTTCCGATAGTTTGTGGCAACTGCTGCTTGGTATTCTCGACAAAGCCACGTTGACTCTGGGCGACAATCGTCGCGTCGACTTTTCCAAGGCAATGGTCATCATGACCTCAAACCTCGGCGCCCGCGAGATGTCAGAACTGATATCCGGGGGTATCGGGTTTGCGCCGGGTAAGGGTTCTTCCAAGACTCCAAACGATACCGAGGTGGACCAGAAGATTTACCGCACGGCGGTCGAGGCAGCCCGGCGTAAGTTCTCGCCTGAGTTCATGAACCGCATTGACAAGGTCGTGGTCTTCCGTTCGTTGAAGGAACATCATCTCCGGCAGATACTCGATCTCGAGTTGCAGGCTGTTCAGGATCGGATTATGCAGTCAGCCGGAACCAAGTTTGTGTTTCAGTGTTCCGAGACGGCGAAAGACATGCTGATGAAGGAAGGGCTGGATTATAAGTACGGCGCTCGTCACTTGAAGCGAGCCGTCGAGCGGTTCCTCGTGTACCCGCTGTCGAACCTTGTAGCTACGGGCCAGATCGGATTGGGAGATCTCGTGCACGTCGATGTTGATGGCATCCGCAACAGGTTGATCTTCTCGAAGAGCTCTGGCGGTGCGTTGATTCACGAAATGGCGCAGGGCGCCGACACAGCCGAAGGCCCGAGTGAATCTTTGTCAGGTGGTGTTGGATTACCAATTCCACAGGCGTCGAAAGCTGCGAAAAAGGGGCACGGCCGCGGGGAAAAAGTCGAGAACTAACTAACAGGCCGCAGATAAACGGAGATTCACGCGGATCAGAGATCTGATCCGCGTGAATCTGCGTTTATCCGCGGCCCAGTTTTCGTAGTGCTTCGTACGCGATCTCTGATAGATAAGGATCCGCGGCAGTTGACGCTGCTCTCAACGCTTCTGTAGCCGCTGGATCGCCGATCAAACCCAACGACCGGGCTGCCTCACGTCGCACATCGCTCGGAAGCTTTTCGTTATTCAACACCGAAACTAATGCGGCAGTTCCAGCTCTACTCCCGATCTGCCCGAGAGCCGACGCGGCTGCGCGCAGCACAAAAACATTTTGCTCTCGTTTTTTCTTCGTCTTCGAAGGCGTTGACAACTCCGGCGCCAGTGTTCCCACCAGAGCCACGATCGCGGCTTCGTCGGCAATGTGTCCCAATGCAACTGCGGCGGCGGCGCGCACGCCATCTTCCTTATCGTTCAGCAATCGCTCGGTCAAAGCGTCCGTTGCCTTTCGGCTGTGAGTCAGGCCGAGCGCATAAGCGGCCTCACGGCGGACAAATTCATCTTTGTCACCGAGTAATGGGATCAAGGCCGCGACACTCTCATCGGCGCCAATCGAAAGAATTGCTTTAGCTGCAGTCGCGCGAACTGTAGGCGATGTGTCATTGAGCGCGGGCAAGACCACTCTAGATGCAGCCGCCCTACGCATCCCGCCAAGTTTCATTACCGCATCACGCCGTTCTTCCTGATCGGAAGAACTCAAACGCTGCTGCTGTTTCTCGAGTTCGATTTGAAGAGGCGTGAGGTTGCGACTGTCCTGGGCCACAACAAGAGCAGAACAAAACCACAAAGCAGCACAAAAAGCACAAATGGATTTTAGTTTGGGCGTTAACCTTTTACTGATCGTTTGTGCTTTCTGTGCTTCTTTGTGGCCCATTCACATGTACGCGCCAACTCTCGCGGCGGCTCGTTTTTCCGCCTTGCGGCGAACTGCTTCCCATTCGAAAGCCTGGCGCGCACGACGATTCTCGCGAGCGTCGGCCAGATCTGCTACGAACTCATCATCGAGGACCAGTAGCGCCGCTTTTGGCCGTCGCGTCGACTCGAGTACTGAGATGTAATCCAAAACCTCTCCCACCTCGGACTCACTCAGTGCCTCGAGCTTTAAAGCAAGAAACTGGCGTTGGTTCCCAGTGTTGGCCATTTTCGTTGCTCCTTTTGCTGTTTTGCGGGAGAAAACTATACACAGGATTTACAGGATTTTCCAGAATTTATCCTGGCTTACTTGTTAATTGTGCAGCCCTGTACCTAGTCGATCCGGGAGGCGAGTCCGTGAACTGTGTCTACAATGAGCACGGCAATAGGGGGATAAAAAATCAGATCGAAAATGAAGCTCGCTTGAACAGCTACGACGCGATGGCGAAACAGCAACGTCAGATCACTAAAAAAGTCCTGTGTATGCCAGCCAATATACAAACCTATTCCCACACTGAGAGCGTAACCCACGAGCAGAAATGTGTACGCCGAGAAACGAGTAAACGGTTGCTCAGGCAGAGCATCCTGGCTAATGATCGATCCCACGATCGGTTTCGGTTTGTAAGTGTAGTGCGCTAAATATTCACGCAAACGGTTCGCGAGATGCCAAACCCCGATAACGAATAACGTCAGTACTATGACACGGCCCATCGTCGAAAACACCTGCCACAACTGGGGCCGCATCATCGCGAGGAAGAAAGTTGACAGGAACAGCGAGACAGTCGTGAACACCGCTCGCTGACGTTCGCGATTCTCCTGCCGATCGCGTTCGAGCACTTCGTCAACTAAACGATCCCATTTCGCCTGCACTGCCAAATTGCGAGCGCGCTTCGCATGGGGATTATTCGAGTCGAGGATCGAATAGCTGCGGTTCTTCTGCGCCTTCAACTGATCGTCGTAATAGGCACGCTCCTGCGGATCGCTGAGCGTGTGGTATGCCTTGGAGAGTAAAGCAAACTGGCGTGCAGCTTCGGAATTGGGATTTACATCGGGATGACTTTTGCGCGCAAGTTTCCTGTAGGCCGACTTGATTTCGGCCTGAGACGCATTCGTCTGGACGCCCAAAATTCTGTAGTAGTCAATCACTGTGCTTCTCTAAACTCCGAAAGCCAGCGATACCAGCGATGATTGCCAGGCTAGCTGAGGACACCGCGTCCACTCGCGAGAAAGTATAACACCTTGCGCAAGCGCTGCGGCCCCGTTAACACCACTTGAGATGATGAATTTAGCTTGAGGGGGTGCCAAAGGGGAGCCGGGAAAAACCTCGAGCGGCATTCGAGGGGGCGAGGACATATAAATAAGGCGACTCGCACCCTTTGGCGGGTTGACTTCGCTATTACAACCGCCATGCCATTCTCGTTTTGTCAAAAACCCTCGTAAAAACGCATGCTCGACTGCCGGCGATGCTTAAAAGTGTGAACAGTCGAAGACACGACTGTCTACCACTAAAGACACATGCTGACTGGCTTTTACCCGAAGGTCATTTTTACAGGATTTGCAGAATTAGGCATGATTTACATGTCAATCCTGATAAATCATGTAAATCCTGTAAACTATTTTTGACTGGCCCGGTCGACGATGCGCAGGAGAGTTCTGACAGCGATGCCGGTCGGACCTTTCGATCGATACGGCTTCGCCTCGTCGCCCCACGCAGTACCTGCGATATCGAGGTGCGCCCAGGAGAGTCCATCCGCAAACTCTTTAAGAAAGGCCGCCGCCGTTATCGTTCCTGCTTTGCGCCCTCCGACGTTCTTGATATCGGCGATGTCCGACCTGATCTGTTTTGAGTACTCCTTGTCGAGCGGTAACTGCCAGAACTTCTCGCCCACTTCCCTGCCGGCCGCAATTATCTCGTCGATCAATTCCTGATCGGTTCCCAATACGGCAGCGTTTACGTCGCCCAGCGCTATTGAAACAGCGCCAGTCAAAGTCGCCATATCGATGACTCTCGTGGCGCCGAGTTTCCTGGCGTAGGCAATCGCATCGGCGAGGATCAGCCGCCCTTCAGCATCGGTATTAATGACTTCGATGGTTTTGCCGGTCATTGCTTTCACAACGTCCCCCGGCTTGGTCGCCTTACCGGACGGCAAGTTCTCGGTGCAAGGCGCCACACCTAAAATCGGAATCGGAGGCTTTAACTGCGCAATCGCACGCATTGCACCCATAACCGTGGCGCCGCCAGTCATGTCGTACTTCATCAACTCCATATTCTCGCCCGGCTTGAGTGAAATACCACCGGAGTCAAACGTCACACCTTTGCCGACAAACGCCAGTAATTCCTTGTTGTCGTTAGACGCGTTCGCCGGTGTGTATTTCAGAATGATTAGTTTGGCTGGTTGATCGGAACCGCGCGCGACGCTCAACAATGACCCCATACCTTCCTGTTCCATTCGTGCTTCGTCGAGCACGTCAACACTCAGTCCAAACTCGTTCGCAATTTCGCGCGCGCGTTCAGCCATGTCTGTTGGCGTCATGTAAGCGCCGGGCTCGTTCGCGAGGTCGCGAGTGAAGTTTACTGACTCACCAACAATCACTCCCGCTTTCACAGCTTCTTCGAGCGACTTCTCTTCGGCGCCCTCAATAACGACGACCAAACGATCGATCGTCTTCTCTTCTTTTTCTACAGTCCGGTACTTATCAGGATCAAAGAGTGCAATGAATGCGCCCTCGACAGCGGTTGCCGCTGTTTGCCCGGCGTCAGCCGAAGCTCGAGGAAGTACGGCAACGGACTTGACATTCTTACTGCGCAAGGAACGAACTGCGGTGCCCGCCATGTGTGAGACTTGTGCGCCTTTGTAGTCGGCGGCTTCGCCCACACCTACCAGGAGCAGGCGGCGGGCCTTCAGCTTGTTGTTTCCCACGAGGTGGAAATACGCGACTTCTCCTTCTTTGCCCACGAACTCTTCGGCATCGAGTGCGGAGCGCACCAGTCCCCCGGAAAGTTCGTCGAGCTTCTTTACGAAACCTTCATCGGCTTTTTCATTTTTGAAAACGGCAACTGCCAAAGCTTGCACGTCAAGCTCTTCGATTGGCCCCCGGCTGGCTTCAACTTGCATGGTGAGTAGGTTCTCCTGGGTTTGCGATCTGTGATGCTTTCAAACATCCGCAGATTACACAGAGAAAAGTCTGTGGAATCTGTGGAAGGATCTCTTCATCGATTACGTTCCTTGAGCTGGGCTCGCGTTTCTCTCTCTACGGTTCGCTTTAGCTCAGCCTCTCGCTTGTCATACATCTTCTTACCACGCGCTACGCCCACCTCGATCTTAATCCGGCCGTTTTTTAAGTAGAGCTGGGTGGGAACGAGGGTCATTCCCTGTTTGGCTGTAGCTTCGTCCAGTCGGGATATTTCACGTTTGTGAAGCAGCAGCTTGCGAGTCCGCAGTGGTTCGTGGTTCTCGCGGTTACCATGAGAATACGGCGAAATGTGTGCATTGAACAACCACGCCTCGCCCTCGCGCACGGAAACGTAAGCCTCCTTTAGCTGTACGCGACCGCCCATGGCACTCTTCACTTCAGTACCTGTCAAGACAATGCCGGCTTCGTACTTATCCGAAATATGATAATTGTGAAAGGCAGCACGGTTGGCCGCCAAAACTTTTTCTTCTTTCACTGGGTCACTTTGAGGTCGAGCACGTCGTGACGCGTAATGATTCCCACGATTCGTCCATACTCTTCAACCAGCACGGCCGGACTCGTTTGCAATCGGCGCGTCACCTCGCTCGAGCTCGCATCGACGTCAACCGTCGGGAAACTCGCCTCCATCACTTCACTCACCGGCGAAGTCAGCAACTCCCGGTTGCGAACCACTTTCGCCAGACATCGATTCTCTCGCAACGCACCTACGACGCGCCCTTCTTCGAGAACCGGAATTTGCGTGACTCCCAGCTCATCCATCTTCTCCAGCGCTTCAGCCACAGTGTCAGCGGGCGTCACAGACACTAACATCTTTGGAGCGTGCGGCTTCTTTGTTCCACTGATCAATCCGGCGGTGATCTTTTGCGGCTCCAGCAGGCGCTTCTCTTTTAGCCACTCATCAGAGTGATGTTTGCTTAAGTAATGCTCGCCGGTGTCGCAAACAATAAAAACTACAACCGCGTTTTCGTCCAAATGTTTCGCGACACGCAGTGCGGCCGCGAGGTTCGTTCCGGTCGAGCCGCCGCAGAAGATTCCTTCCATTCTGCCCAGCAGGCGCGACAGTTCAAACGATTCGCGATCCGTTTCGTTGATTACCTCGTAAACGTACTTGATGTGAACATTGGGAGGTACGATCTCCTGGACGATCCCCTCCACCAAATAGGGTGT
>JBKPJS010000183.1:0-6819 GCA_046730815.1 Acidobacteriota bacterium | reverse complement strand
GATGAGTCATATCTGTTTGTGGCGACCAAGAGCGAAGTCAATCTATTTAAATTGCCCGGTCGCGCCAATATCGAAAAGCTGGCGATGGATCTGCGTGCGCAGTTGATCCCTTCAAAACTCCAGCGACGAATTGTTGGTATCGACGTCGCAGAAGCCAATCGCGGTCTCGGTATCGCTGCGGCGGCGCCCGAAGATGTTGCTCCTTTCGTGGCCGCATCGAACGCACTTTACAAAGTGGTGCTCGAGCCGGCAGCGGGAATGATTGGAGAGAAGCGTTTGATGGTCGTGGCGGACGGCGCTCTCAATTACATTCCATTCGAAGTGTTGTTGAAGTCTGCAGACAGCGGTGACTTTTCATCGCTCGGATACTTGGTCAAGACGAATGAAATTGTATACGCTCCATCGGCTTCGGTAGTGGGCGCCATCAAGCAACAGCGAACGAAGGCGAATGGGCGGGCAATGCTGATCATCGCTGACCCCGTGTTCAACTCCAACGACACGCGTGCACGCAAAACGACCGGCACGCCCCCGAGCGACGCCGAAGTGCGTGGCCTTGGAATTCAAGGC
Source organism: Acidobacteriota bacterium (assembly GCA_046730815.1). Taxonomy (GTDB): domain Bacteria; phylum Acidobacteriota; class Blastocatellia; order Pyrinomonadales; family Pyrinomonadaceae; genus PSRF01. Next base: position 6,252 of record JBKPJS010000183.1, on the reverse strand, counting down.
GCGCTTGCAGACGTTGCCGGAACCGAGGCACCAGCGAATACGGCAATGGAAGGACTGCCGCTGGCTCGATTGAACGGCACACGCACTGAGGCCGAGCAGATCTCGAAGCTCGCCAAAACCTTCGGTGGGCAAGCGGACGTCTGGCTCGATCTCGACGCGAACGAAGACAATCTCGGTACGCGCGACGTTACCAAGTACCGCATCATTCACGTTGCCACGCACGGGTTGCTGAACGCCGAACGCCCGCAGTTTACCGGCGTCGTGCTTTCGTTGGTCGGCAACAAGACACACGACGGCTTCGTGCGCACCGACGAAGTCTTCAATCTTCGCCTTGGCTCGCCTCTCGTCATGCTTTCAGCCTGCGAGACCGGTCTGGGCAAAGAGAAGCGAGGCGAAGGCGTTATGGGTCTTACGCGAGCTTTCATGTATGCCGGCGCCCCAACGGTCGGCGTCAGTCTCTGGTCGGTCGCCGATAAGTCCACGGCCGACTTGATGACAGACTTCTACCGCCGCCTGTTGAGCACAGGCGATTCCACCACCTCCTCCGGCGCGCTACGCGGCGCGCAGTTAGCGATGATCACCGGTAAGAAATACAGCGCGCCTTTTTATTGGGCGCCGTTTGTTCTCGTCGGCGACTGGAACTAAGCGACGGGTGGCCACGGAGGGCCACCCCTACAACAACCCCGAGCAGAGCGCCCAACTTGGACCATTGTAGGGGCGGCCCTCCGTGGCCGCCCGTTCGCCTCACCTCTTCTTTCGTTTCAATTTGTACAAACCTCCCAAACCGCTCAACAACAACACCGCCGTGGCCGGTTCAGGAACCGTCGCGTTAGTCCCTTCGAAGACCACGTTGTCGAGCCGGTTAGTGCCGGTTGACGACGTTGCGCCATTGAAGACGATTCGAAACGCGGCGTTCGGATTGTTATTCAACCCGAGAATGCTGGACAGGCTAAACACGAGCGGCACTGTGCCGAACGCCGTCAGCGGAGTGTAAGGCGGCCCGACATCCACAAACGTTATCGCGTCGAGACTATATTGGAACTGATTACTGTTGAAGCCAGTGCTCGTTCCCTGCGTCGCAAAACTCACGACGATATTTGAAAAGCCAAGCGTGCTGACGTTAAAGGTGACGTTGCGGCCGTTGTTGGCATTACCGGTTCCGCCTTGAAGCGACAGAGCCTGTCCGGCGATGTCTCCTTGTCGCGCGTTGTTGGTAGTACCGGCGGCGAAGACTATGTTCACCACATTTAGATTGCTCGTGAGCGTTCCAATGCCATGGTCCACGTTCAGGTCTGAATCGTTAAAGTTCCAGACAGCAAGTTCGTCGGCAAGTGCGGCTTGCGAAGCTGCCAGGAACAACAAGGCAGCACAGATGAGATTGAAAGGAAGTCGTCGGGTGAGACGATAATCCGGCTTAATAAACATACACGTTCTCCTTTGATGAGGTTTTGGGACACACTAATCGCGTCTTGAGAAAGCAGGAGAATCTTTTATTTTAAGAGACTCGTGAGGCTTCTCGGTTAGCTGAGGCACAATAAGCGGATTCGCGTCACTCGTCAACAGAAAACTTGAACCGCTAAGACACAAAAATTGAATAAAAAAACTTTTGCGCCTTTGTGCCTTTGGCTATTACTTTGCGGTAAACTTCATTTCATGGGCAATAAGTTTTTCAGAATCGATGATCGCACAACGCTCGAGAACTTGTTAACAGACTCGAAGCAGAAACCTGTAATCGTTTTCAAGCACAGTAACGCGTGTTCCATCAGCGCGAGGGCTTATCGCGAAATGGAAAAATTCGATGGGCAAGTAAACATACTTGAAGTCCAATCAGCTCGCGAGATCTCGCGCGAGCTCGCGAACTTGACCGGCATCCGGCACGAGACGCCGCAGGTTATCGTCTTGCGCGACGGAAAAGCTGTTTGGAACGCGTCGCATTTTGACGTTACTGCCGGCCATGTCGCTAAGGCTGTACAGTCGCACTCATAGCTCAAGCGGCTTTAACCTGAGGAGAGGGTTAACAGGATGGGCATGATTATCAGGATTGACATTGTAAATCATGTGTAATCCTGCAAGCTTTCCGGCAGCAATCCCAGACCCTCAAGTTTCCCGAACAGAAGTGACCTTAAATGGAACGACGCGGACCGGAGATTGAGCCACGAGAAATCAAACAGGAGGATGATTTCACGGTTAGCATTGTTTGGGGCGACGACCAGTGCTGCCGCTACAGCGCCGCCGAGCTGCGTCGAGCCTGTCCGTGTGCGCAGTGCGTTAATGAGTGGACGGGTGAACGAGTGTTGAAGCCCGACAGCATTTCTGAGAAGATTGAAATCAGGGATCTCAGTGTCGTCGGGCGTTACGCGCTAAACTTTCGCTGGAGCGACGGTCACGAAACAGGGATTTACAGTTTTCGATACCTGCGCGAGCTGTGTGAGAGTCAAAAGTGAATTATGAATGAACGTGATTTTTTTAACGAGAAGGAAGAAGTAAAGAAGGCGACCTATAGCTGTCCCCACTGCCGCGAACGTGCCGAATACGACGTCAGGTGGATGAAGCGAACTAAAAAACCGCAGCCGCCTCGCGGAGCAAACGAGCAGGATCGGGCTCGTTTTCAGAAGTCCCGGGATTATCTCGTGAGAATAGACGATATGCTCGCGTGCAGGAATGTTCGTTGTCGCCGACGTTTTGAGATACCAAGCTCACAGTCAGTAGTTTTCATCTAATCCGCGTAAGCTGCGTAATCTGTGGATTAAAAACCCGACACCCGTCGGATAGAAATCTCAAATAACACACCTAATGGCTGGAAAGCGGCCCGAAAGTGCTGGCTTGGGTCTTGCAGTGTCCTCTGCGGGAACTACCATGATGATCGAGACTCAACAATTCGCAGGCGCGACAAAAACCAATAATTCTTTTCTGACACCGTTCGAACGCCGGCTCGCCACGCGGGTGCTTCCGAGAATCCCAGCGTGGTTGGAGACTTACCACTTAACGATGCTGACGCTGTTATGGTCGTCGTTGATTCTGTTCTTTTCCTATCTGGCCGCGCGCGACTTGCGCTGGCTCTGGGGCGTGTCTGCGATGGTCGCTCTGCAATACGTGACCGACCACTACGACGGGAAGATTGGCAAGTATCGAGGTACAGGGCTGGTGAGATGGGGCTATTACATGGATCATCTCCTCGACTACTTTTTCCTGTGCTCCGTAATCATCGGCTACGCTTTTATCCTGCCCGAACGCTCGCGCTTTCAAATCCTGATCATGCTGGCGATCTTTGCGGGTTATAACGTGAGCACGTTTCTCGCGTTCGCGGCAACAGATCGGCTGAAGATTAGCTACTTCAAGCTCGGACCGACCGAGTTTCGCCTCGCGCTCATCGTCATTAACGGTCTGCTGGTGCAGTACGGCACCCGCAACATGATTAACGGACTGAAGTACGTGAACACCGGCGCAGCCATTGGTCTCGCCTTCATGATCTATCGCACACACAAAATCATCTGGGCTCTTGACATGGAGCGCAAGAACGCCCAGAGCCTTAATCTGTCTCGCTAAAGTGCCATTGTCCGGTTCCACCTGTATGGTTTGCGACCGTACAAAGCTCAAATAGTGTGCCTGGAAAAAAATTTTTCTCCGAAGTGGCCCTTTTTTCTTCGGGCGTGCGCGTTAGCGGATGTGGCCTATTCTTTGCAGGCGTAATCGCAAGTCTAGCGTTCCAGCTCGTATAAATTAGGGAACTGTGTGGCGGGAAATTCGTTGGATACATTCAGAACCTTCGAAACTCGAAAAACTAGCAATGTCTGAGAAGAAAACAATTCGCATAATAAAGAAGGGCGAAAAATCTCGCCCAGTCGTTAAAGCAAAGGCAAATACCGCTCGTGAAACGGCGCGTGATATGGTGGAGACCGTGACCAATTGGGTTAACGAGTTTCAGCAACGGCGCCGCACGGAAACCACGAACGCGTTGAGGATCCTTTCCAAGACGCCGCGGGGCAGTGAAGCCTGAGCCACCACTTATAAGAACTAGCCGTATCGTAGGACCGAGGGACGGCGCGAGCAAACCTGCCAAAGCAGGAATTCAGCTCGCGCCCTTTTATTTGCCCTTTGTTTGACACTCCGTTTGCGCTGGCGATAGCATCGCCACAATCATGGCCAGACGAGGTTCTCCACGGAAGACGAAGCGACAGGTCAGGCCGCTGTTTGACAGCATCCGCAAGCCCGGCGCGCCGCCGGGGCATCCGATAGCGCGAGCGAAGCCCGACCAAGTCGCGCGCCCGGCAGGTCGCAAGGCCAAACATAAACGACGTCCCGAACCGACAGGCGATGACGATGTCTGAAGACAATCTGGTGGCGCGCAGATTTTTGGATTGCGCGGTGGATTTTTTGGTGGGTGACTATTTACCGAAGATTGAGCGCTGCCTTGAGAAGCTTACGGACGAGCAGATCTGGTGGCGCGCCAACGAGGAATCGAACAGCATTGGCAATTTGATCCTGCACCTCTGCGGCAACGCACGTCAGTGGATCATTTCGGGTGTCGGTTCCGGGCCGGACAATCGCAATCGCGACGCCGAGTTCGAACAACGCGACCTAATCCCGCGCTCCGAACTATTGGCTTTACTCCGCTCCACGTTGTCTGACGTCGAAAGGACTCTCCACACCCTCGACTCCTCTTTGGTTCTGGAGCGCCGCACGATCCAAGGCGATGAAGTCGACATACTCGAAGCCGTCTTCCACGTAACCGAACATTTCTCGATGCACACCGGACAGATCATCATGCTCACCAAGATGCTGACCGCAACGGACCTCCGCTTCTACGACTTCGAAGCCGATGCGCCCGTTGAGCGCTGGCACTCTGGGTCGTCCAGTTCGTCTTAACCCCCCGTGAAGTAGTTATTACCCTCGCATATGTTTTGAACCAATTGTTCCCTTCACACTGTAGGCTCGAATAGCGGGAATCTATTTTGACTTAAGTGATACGGAGAGGTGAAGTCTTCGGTCTTCTTCGATCCGGGGACGCATCTCTTTATAATCGCGTGAGCGTTTCGAGCGCACCAACCTTTTAACGCTCTCGGCGTCTTCGGAGATGTCAGCTCTGGCACTGCTCAGTGCTTCAACTCCAAACCAGCTTTGGGCGCTCTCGCCGCCGATTGTCAACCGGTTGGCGATTACGATCTCAATTTGCAGACTGGCCGGAAGGTCTCCCCAAAATGAAATTGGAAAGCGCCTTAATCGCACTTCGGCGCGCGGTGGCAAGAGCAGAGCATGAAACCCGCCCGTTCCGAGAAACCGCCCAATGATCACCTGACCGTTTCCCTGGGGCGTAAAAACTTCCAGCGTATTGACGCCGCCTTTTTCGCCGATCATTCCTTCCCCAGGTCCAAGATTGCTCGGCAGCAGAAACCATCGCGGCGATGTCCGATCGTTGCGCAGCACGACATCAAAAACGAGGTATAGCAACGGCGGCTTGCCGTCACGCATTTCCTGGAAAGTTATTTCCGCCGACGGCTGGGAAGTTTCCGCCTCGTGAAAGTCCTCGACGAGAAGTGTCCAATCAAACTTGTCACCAACTATCAACGCCCCAACTCGGATCAGATAGAGATTAAGCGCTTGCCCTCTCCTGAGTTCGCGCTTCGCCAGCGCCGAGTTGGTTTGCACCACCAGCCAATACGGCTTGCCATCTTCCAGAAAAAGCATTTCGGTTTGATAAGGCTCCGTATAATGCTCCATCGAACCGGCATAAAGTCGCGCCCACTGGCGAATGCTTTGCTTTTTTAATTGCGACATCAATCTCGTCGTGCCCGTGTAGGTCGCCTGGACCATAGACGGCAGAACACCAGCGGTGACTACCAGTCGCTCCTGTTTGTCGCGCAGGTCCTTCGGATCGGCCTTCATGGTGATGATCTCTTTCAGCGTACGACGCTGATAATCATCCAGGCTGCGCGGCTTCTTGTTGCCGGGTTCACTTGCGTTCTGTCCAAACGCAAGGCTGCCGCATAGCAGTAGCATTGGGAACACATGAAGTGAGCGATGTGTCGTTAGTTTCATGGCTGATAATCTCCCGCAACTTATCATCTTTTGGTCTAATTAGTATTGCATTTACAACTCGTGTTGCCTTAGCCTTCGAAAACACCACAATGATCGCGCCTCTTCAGTGCACTTCGTGCAACGCAGCCCTCCCAGTGCTCGATGCGGCATCCGTTGCATGCCCCTTTTGTGGAACGATCAACCCGATCCCAGAGAAACACCGCGAAGCCCTTAGCC
>JBKPJS010000182.1:0-11505 GCA_046730815.1 Acidobacteriota bacterium | reverse complement strand
ACTCCTGCTGCGCCCGCTGCCATTTCCCGAGAGTGAGCGATTGGTGGTGCTCCGCGAAGTCGGCGCAAAGGGAAATCTGATGGCGGTGGCCGAGGCAAACTTCCGCGACGTGCAGGCGAGCAGTCAAAGCTTCGACGCTATCGCCATCTCAGCCGGTAGTTTTCCGCTGGTAGTCACCGGCGCCGGCGAACCAATGAGCGCCAACATTTCCTACGCTACCGGAAGCTTCGTAAAAACGATGGGCGTGCAGCCTTTTGCCGGACGGTCTTTCCTGCCGGAGGAGGAGAAGTTTGGTGGGCCAGTGGCGGCGATGCTGAGTTATGGCTTCTGGCAGAAACAACTGGGCGGTCGCCCTGATTTTGGCGCCGTGAAGCTGAATATTGACGGCGTCGCCTGCAACGTCGTTGGAATTCTTCCCGCGGGTTTCGATTATCCAACCGGCACTGAAATCTGGATGACAGGAAACGCCGAACCTCCCAACCCGTCACGCACTGCACATAACTGGCCCGTGATCGGCCGGTTGCGATCGGGCACTTCGCTGGAAGCAGCGCGCGCCGAAGTGAGTTTAATTGCGCAACGATTGCGTGCGACTTACGGTGATAAGACTGACGCGGTCGATTTCACGCTTATACCACTGCAAGCACACCTCACCAGAAACGTCAGACAGGGACTCTGGCTGCTACTCGGCGCAGTTGGTTTATTACTACTCGTCACTTGCGCAAACTTTTCCAACCTGCTGCTGGCCCAGGTGACAACACGGGAGCGCGAATTCACTATCCGTTGCGCGTTAGGTGCATCGCGATTTCATATCACGCGACAGTTGCTCGTCGAGAATCTCTTGCTGACGCTTCCGGCTGCGGCCCTGGGAGCGTGGCTGGCGAGCTTTGGTGTGCGCCTTTTGTTGCTTCTCGATAAAGGAACGCTGCCGCGCATCAACACGATTGGAGTGAATAGTCGTGTACTTCTGTTCTCGTGCGCGTTGGGCGTTCTCATCGGTGTGGCGTTGAGTTTTCTCCCCGCTATTCGACTCTCTCGACAGGTGAACTTTGCTATCCAGGCTGCCGGCCGGGGACAAGTCTCGGCAGGTATCGGTAATCGTCTGCGCGCAGTCATGGTGATCGGCCAGATCGGTTTAACCGTTGTCCTGCTCGCCGCGGCAGGTCTACTCGGTCGCAGCTTTATTAATCTGACGAAAGTCGATCCGGGTTTCAATACGGAGAGCGCGGTTGCGATGACGCTATCGCTGCCAACCACGATTACGCCTGCAGAGGATGAACGCCTGCGCCAGTTTTATGTGCAACTACTGGAGCGGATCGGTCAGCTTCCGGGTGTGACTGCCGTTGGCGGAATTAATGTTTTGCCACTCGCCGATCGCGGCGGGAACGGGACCTTTCTCATCAATGACGACCCGAACCAACGCGGTTATGCCGAGTATCGCATTGCCAGTGCTGGATACTTCGCGGCGATGAAGATTCCGGTGATAAAAGGCCGGATGTTCGATGGTTCAGATACCGTCAAGTCACCTCACGTCGCCGTGATCAGCCAGTCGTTGGCCCAACGCTATTGGCCCAACGAAGACCCGATTGGAAAGCGGATTCAATTCGGCAACATGGATACGGACAAGCGGTTGTTACATGTTGTCGGAGTGGTAGGAGACGTGCGTGGCGTGCTCGAACGCGAGGCACAGCCAACTGTCTACGCGTTTTCATTGCAGCGCCCACAGTGGTGGCAGGTTGCGCGACTTGCAATCGTCGTGCGGGCGAACACAGATCCGGAAACCTTGGTACCCGCATTACGGAGCACGGTCCAGTCGTTACGGTCTGATGCGCCGGCAAGCTTCAGCACCCTCGAACAAGTCTTTTCATCGGCGTTTGATGCGCGTCGCTTCAGCCTCGTGCTGTTTGGCGTGTTTGCCGCAGTTGCGCTGCTGATCACGGTCATTGGTTTGTACGGGATGTTGGCCTACCTGGTAGCCGAACGAAGACGTGAGATTGGTATTCGCATGGCACTGGGAGCACAGGCGAGCAACGTTTTGCGACTGGTGATTGGACAAGGACTGAAACTGGCGCTGATCGGCGTGATCGTCGGGTTGCTCGGTGCGTGGGGACTCACGCGCTTTATGGAAACGCTGCTGTTCGGTGTGAACCCAACTGACCCGGGTACATTCGCTGCGATCGGACTGCTGTTGCTGCTCGTCGCGTTCATGGCGTGTTGGATTCCAGCGCGGCGCGCAACGAAGGTGGATCCGTTGGTAGCGCTCAGGTACGAATGAAAGGCCATCCACAGATTACACAGAAAATAAATCTGTGAAATCTGTGGATGGATTGATCAATGAGCAAAGACATCAGATATGGATTGAGGAGTTTGCGGAAGCGGCCGGGGGCGACGGTCATTGCGCTCATTACGCTTGCGGTCGGCATTGGTGTCAACACCGCGATCTTCAGTGCCGTCGATTCCGTATTGCTGCGTCCGCTGCCGTTGAAAGAGCCGGAACGACTGGTCTCAATTTGGGAGCAGGGCCTGCGTGAAGGGGTAAGCCAGAATGAGGTGGCGCCGGCGAACTACTTCGATCTTCGCAGTCAGAACCAGGTCTTCGACGGTGTTGGCGCGTTTGGCGATCTCAGTATAAACCTCACCGGCGAAGGTGAACCCGAGCGTCTCGAGGGACAAGTCGTCACCGCGAATGTTCTTTCGATCCTGGGAGTGCAACCTGCTTTAGGAAGGACGTTCCTGCCTGAAGAAGATCAAGTGGGCCAGCATCGCGTCGTGGTGCTGAGTGACGCGTTGTGGCAACGACGCTTCAACCGCGATCCGTCGATAGTAAATCGGACCATCACGCTCAATGGAGAGTCATTCACGGTTGTCGGCGTGATGCCGCGCGGGTTCTTCTTTCCGCTGCGCGAAACTGAGTTGTGGCTCCCCTGGGCGATGGAGCCTGAAGAGGCGAGCGGGCGTGGCGACCACTATCTTCGACTCGTCGCGCGTCTCAAGCCGGGAACAACTCTCGAACGCGCGAATGCCGATCTCACATCGATCGCGGGCCGCCTGTCCACTGAGTATCCCAGAACGAATGAAGGGCTCGGCTTCGTCGCCAACTCATTGCACCAGGACTATGTCGGCAATCTCCGTCTGCCCATACTCGTCCTGTTCGCCGCCGTCGGCCTGGTCCTGCTGATTGCCTGCGCCAACGTCGCAAATCTCCTGTTAGCCCAGGCGACCACGAGGCGCAAGGAGATCGCGATTCGCATTGCCCTGGGCGCAAGGCGTTGGACCATCGTCAGGCAATTATTGATCGAGAGTTTACTGCTCGCGGCCGGCGGTGGGTTGCTTGGCGTCCTTGGCGCGTTTTGGGGTGTGCAGGGTCTTTCAAAGATACTTCCCGAAAGTCTTTCAAAACTACAGGACGTCAATCTCGACACACGCGTGTTCCTGTTCACTCTCGCGGTGAGCGTGCTCACTGCACTCGTATTTGGCGGCGTGCCTGCTCTGCTGGCTGCGCGCGCTAAGCCCGGAAATACGTTGAACGAAGTAGCCAGAGACGTCGCGGGCGGATCTTCCGGGCGCAACATGCGGCGCGTGCTGGTCGTTTCGGAAGTCGCGCTCGCGGCGGTGCTGCTCGTCGGCGCTGGACTGTTGGTCCGAAGCTTTCAACGACTGCGGCAAGTTGATACTGGATTCGCTACGGAGAACCTGCTGACGATGCGCATGGTTCTGCCGACGCCGAAGTATTCAAAGCCTGAAGCACGGCGCGCGTTTTATGACGAGCTGCTGCTTCAAGTCAAAGACATTCCCGGCGTTGAAGCGACGGGAGTGATCTCGTTTCTGCCGTTGTCGTTCAGCGGAATCAATTTCAGCTTCTCAATTGAGGGACGCGCAGCGCCAGGTGATATGGAGTTACCGATGGCGCTCTATCGCGTTGTCAGTCCTGACTATTTTCGGGCGATGGGTATCCCGCTCCAGCGCGGACGCTTTTTCGAAGTCCACGACAAAGCGGAGTCATCGCCCGTGATCATCGTCAATCGACGGCTCACGGAACAATTCTGGCCCGGCGAAGATCCGGTGGGTAAACGCCTCAAAATTGGGCCAATTGATTCACCGAATGCATGGACGACAGTAGTCGGCGTTGTCGGTGACGTGCGCCAGGCGGGACTCTACGGCGAACAGAAGCTCGAATTGTATGTGCCGTACGCGCAGGAACGGCGCGGCTTTGTCGCGCCGCGCGATCTGGTAGTCCGCACGAAAGGCGATGCGGCCTCCTTGGCCGGCGCCGTGCGACAGGCAGTTTGGGCAGTAGACAAGGACCAGCCTGTCTCGAACGTGCGCACGATGGACCAGGTGTTCGCGGCGGCAATTTCAAGAGAACGTTTCCAGGCGTTGCTGCTCGGGATGTTTGCAGCGTTGGCGCTCGTGCTCGCGTGCGTCGGACTTTACGGAGTCATCTCGTACTCCGTCGCGCAGCGGACGCATGAGATAGGCGTGCGCGTGGCGTTGGGGGCGCAGCCTGCCGACGTGCTGCGGCTCGTCATATGGCAGGGAATGCTGCTTACGTTCGCAGGTTTGGTGGTGGGCATTGCAGTGGGCTCGGTGGCGACGCGAGTCTTGTCCGACATGCTTTACGGAGTGACGACGACGGATCCGCTGACATTCGTTGGCGTGCCTGCGTTCCTATTGTTGGTTGCTTGTCTCGCTTGCTACATCCCGGCACGACGCGCCACGCGGATCGATCCGCTGGTGGCGCTTAGATACGAATGAAGGGCAATCCACAGATTACACAGAAAGTAATCTGTGTAATCTGTGGATGGATTGAACCATGAACACACTTCTCCATGATCTCCGCTACGGCGCGCGAATTCTATTGAAGCAACCAGGTTTTACCCTCGTTGCGGTTATCACCCTCGCGCTTGGCATCGGCGCAAACACCGCGATTTTTAGTTTGGTGAACAGCATTCTGCTGCGACCACTGCCGTTTCGCGATCCCGATCGCGTGGTCCTTTTGCTTCAGGCAAGTCCGAAGCTGGGTCTCACAAGCTGGGGTGTTTCGCAAGCCGGCTTTGCTGCTTACCGCGAGCAGAATCGCTCGTTCGAGTCAGTGGCTATTTATTCCAGGACGGCGATCAATCTCACGGGCGACGGTGAGCCTGAGCGCTTGCCGATGGCGAATGTTACCGCCGACTTTTTCAAGGTCTTCGGCGTCAATCCATTACTCGGCCGCACGTTCGTCGAAGGTGAGGACGCTCCCGGAAAGAACCTCGTCTGCGTGATTAGTTACGCGTTCTGGCAACGACGCTTCGGTGGCGATCCAAACATCGTGGGCCGAATGCTGAACTTGAACAACACGCCGACACAGGTCGTCGGCGTCATGCCTGCCAGTTTCAAGTTTCCACGTCTCGAGATCGATTTGTGGAGTCCGCTCCCACTAAATACGACGCGCACCGCGCCCTACATGTTTGCCGTAGTTGGCCGGCTGAAACCCGGGATACAAGTCGCACAGGCTCAAACCGATACCACCCAAATCATTCAGAACTACGGACGCCAACATCCCAATGTCAGCGAATCTGTCGGACTAAAGGAAGGCAATGGTCCAAGCACCACTGTTACACCGATCAAGGAAGTCCTTCTCGGCAGAACGGAAAAGCCGCTGCTGGTTTTGCTGGCGGCTGTTGCTTTGGTTCTGCTCATCGCCTGTGCCAACGTAGCGAACCTTTTGCTGGCGCGCGCCACTTCGCGCACACGAGAAATCGCCGTCCGTATTTCACTAGGCGCGACTCCCCGGCGAATTGCCCGGCAACTGCTAACTGAAAGCGTTTTGCTGTCATTCATCGGTGCGTTTGTCGGTGTTGGCCTCGCTGCGTTCGGCGTCCGCATGCTCGACAAGTTGCCGATCACGGGCATCGTGCGCATGGAAGAAGTGAGTTTGAGCAGCGGCGTCCTTGCTTTTACGCTGGGCCTAACTCTGGTGACAGGCTTGTTGTTTGGGTTCATGCCCGCATTGCGGGCCTATGCAATGGGCATCACGGGCGGCATGCGCGAGGGTGCGCGCGGCAGCGCTTCTCACCGGCGTTTGAACAGTGCGTTGGTGGCGGTGCAGTTTGCGCTCTCGCTGGTCCTTCTGATCGGCGCCGGTTTGTTGTTGAAGAGTTTTCAGCGGCTCGAGTCGGTGGACCTTGGATTCAATGCGGAAAACACGCTCACGATGGTCGCGAGCTTGCCGCAGGCGAAGTACGACAACGAAGAAAAGACCCTGCATTTTTACGACGGCGCGATCGAGCGACTGCGTAACGCTCCAGGTATCAAGTCTGTTGGTCTAAGCGACAATCTCCCTTTCGCCGATGGCGGCAACGTTGACGGATTCATCGTCGAAGGACAGGAGCCACCGCCGGGAGGCAACCTCTCTCAAACAGAACAGGCTGAACTGGCGACTATGACACCCGGAACGTTTCAGACCCTGGGAATTCCGCTTTTACAGGGCCGCGATTTTCAAAACACCGATAGCGCCAAATCACCGCGCGTGGCGATCATCGACGAACCTCTTTCGCGTCGCTACTGGCCGGCGAATGATGCAATCGGCAGGCGCATAGAAACCACCGGTGACCGCGAGTGGTTGACCATTGTCGGCGTCGTCGGTGGCGTCAAACACCTCAATCTCGCTGAAGAAAAGCGCCCGCACATTTACTTCCCGATGGCCCAGTATCCTGCGCCGCGTGCTTCGTTTGTCGTGCGTACTGATGGTCCACCTGAGTCTGCAATTCCGACTTTCAGGGCTGCGATCAGGCAGGTGGATCCTGATATGCCTTTGTACATGGTCCGATCGATGACGGAGATCATCGGCGAAACGCTCGGCACACAACGTTTGACCAACTTCTTGCTGACGGCATTTGCCCTCATCGCTTTGACGCTGGCAGCGGTTGGCATCTACAGCACGATGTCGGTTTACGTTGGGAGTCGCACGAAGGAGTTCGGCATCCGTCTCGCTCTCGGCGCACAACCAGGCGCGTTGCGGCGCAGCGTGATACGGCAGGGAATGTTGTTGACGGCCGTAGGTGTGTTTGTGGGAGTGGTGGGTGCGCTGGCATTGACTAGGACGATTAAGAGTTTGCTGTTTGAGGTGAGTGCGACCGATCCGATCGTCTTCACTGCGATTCCAATGTTGCTCGTGCTGGTGTCGTTGATTGCATGTTACACGCCCGCACGCCGGGCAACGAAAGTCAATCCGCTGGTGGCGTTGAGAGACGAGTGAAAGGCCATCACAGATTACACAGAAAGTAATCTGCGAATGGATTATATGGGAGTTCTTAAACAAAACATCGGCTACGCGATCCGTACGTTGGTAAAGAACAAGGGCTTTACGATCACGGCGGTGTTGACGCTTGCGCTGGGAATTGGATCGACAACCGCGATCTTCAGCGTGGTCTATGCGGTGTTCGAACCGATGCCGTATCCGAATCCCGACCAGCTCGTGATGGTGTGGTCCAAGGTGCGGGGCAACAGAAACGCCGTGCCCGCCGGGGATTTTCTCGATTGGCAGCGCCGCAGCACTTCGTTCCAGGGCATGGGCGCATGGGCCGGCGCTTCATTCAACGTGGCTACCGATGATCGGCCGGAACAAGTCCCCGGCTCGCGTCGCACACCCGGCTTTTTCACCTTTGAAGGACTGCCATTCTTCCTCGGTCGCGACTTTCTTCCAGAAGAAGGCCAGCCAGGGAAGGACCACGTCGTAATACTCAGCCATCGCTTGTGGCGCCAGCACTTCAACTCGAATCCCAACCTCGTCGGCAAAGACATTCGCATGAACGGCGAGCCTTACACCGTCGTCGGCGTGCTGCCGCCGGACATGCACGATCGATTCAATGCTCAGTTGTGGGTGCCGTTGTCGTTCAGGCCGGAACAGATCACGCACGATTCGAACTACATACTCGTGATGGCGCGCTTGAAGGATGGCGTCACACTCGAGCAGGCGCAGGCAGAGATGAACGGCATTGCCGCTCACTTACAGAGCGAGTATCCGCAGTCAAATGCGAACCGTGGTGTGAGCGTCGAGCCGCTGCACCTCAACTTTGTTACAGACTCCACGCGCCGCAACCTGTGGCTGTTGTTGGGCGCGGTTGGTTTCCTGCTGTTGATTGGTTGCGTGAACGTCGCAAACCTGCTGCTCGCGCGTGGCACTTCGCGCCAGCGTGAGGTTGCACTCAAGGCGGCGTTGGGCGCTTCAAGCTCGCGTCTGTTTGCTCAGTTCCTCACTGAGAGTTTAGTGCTCGCTGTGCTCGGCGGAGCAGTCGGTGTTTTGCTCGCGGGAACGATCATCGATGCGATCACCGCGGTGATGCCGCCGGTGGGCACGATGCTGCCGTCGGAAGCAAACATCAGAATCAGCGTTCCGGTTTTACTCTTCACGATCGCAGTGACAACAGTTGCAGGGTTGTTGTTTGGCGCCGCGCCCGCGTGGCAAGCAACGCGACTCGATTTGAATGAAGTTCTCAAGTTGGGAGGACGCACGGGTTCCGGTGGCATGCGCCGCAAAGGATTGCGATTGCTTGTCGTGGCGGAGTTCTCACTCGCGCTGACGTTATTGGCCTGCGCTGGCCTGGCGCTCAGAGGCTTCTGGAACCTGACGCGAATCGATCTCGGTATTCGCACTGACAACGTGCTGACGTTTCGCTTGCCGGTTCCGGAGAGGCGTTTGAATGGTCCAGATCAAATCAGAGCGTACTACGGTGCGATGCTGGAGAAGATCTCAGCCCTTCCCGGCGTAGCGAAGGCTGCTGTAACAACTGGTCTGCCTGCGCGCGGCGCGACAATGGGCACGCGTGTCAACATGGTGGGCCAACCGCCGCCAAATCCTTCCGAACGTCGCGGCTCGGCATTTCAGATGATCACACCGGGATTAGTCGACGCGTTGGGAATTCGCGTGATCAAAGGTCGCAGCATCGACGAGCACGACACGCCCACAAGCATGCGCGTCGCAATGGTCAACGAATTCTTTGTCAACCGTTTTCTCGGCGGCGCCGATCCGCTCACGCAGAGAATTTCGGCGGAAGAATTTGTACCCGGCCAGCCAAGAGGGAAGCTGATTGAGTGGCAGATTGTCGGCGTGTTTCACAACACACGCGGCGCAGGATTTCGCGAAGACAATCCGGAGGTCTACGTGCCGTTCGTACAGAGTCCGTGGCCACAGGCGTCGATGGTGATACGCGCGGACGGTGATCCTAAAGCAGTCACCAAGAGCGTCGCGGCGGCTGTCAATTCAGTCGATCCCGATCTGCCTCTCGCGGGTGTGAGGACGATTGACGAGATTGTGAGCGAGTCGCTGGCGATTGATCGTTTTAGCGTCGTGTTGTTTGCGAGTTTTGGCGTGCTGGGTTTGCTGCTGGCGGCAGTCGGCATTTACGGCGTGATGGCTTTCGCCGTGGCGCAGCGCACGCATGAGTTTGGTGTGCGCATGGCGCTCGGCGCGCAACAATCGCGAGTCATCCGTCTGGTCTTAAAAGAAGGAACGATCCTGGCGATCAGCGGAACGGCGATCGGACTCGGCGGAGCTTATCTCGTCGGTCGCGCGATGCAGACGACGTTGTATGGAGTCGAAGCTTTGGACGTTCGTTCGTTTGCTGCGGTGTCGTTGCTGTTGTTGGTAGCGGCGCTGTTGGCGTGTCTGTTTCCGGCACTGCGAGCCAGCCGGGTCGAGCCGCTCGTGGCGCTACGGGCAGAATGAAAGGCCATCCACAGATTACACAGAAAGTAATCTGTGCAATCTGTGGAGGAGAAAGAGAATGAACTCTTTAATTAACGATCTGCGCTTTGGAATACGGATGATGATTCGTAATCCGGTCTTCACGTTAATTGCCGTGGTGACGCTCGCGCTCGGCATTGGAGCTAACACCGCGATCTTCAGCGTCGTCGATGCCGTGCTTTTGCGGCCGCTGCCTTATCCGGAACCGGAGCGCCTCGTGTTTCTCTGGTCCACCATGAACGCGCAGGGCGTGCCGATGTCGGGCAGCGCCTTGCCCGATTACCACGGCTGGCGCGATCAGAACAAAGTGTTTGATGGGCTTGGCGGCTTCTACTACGGCGACTTCAATCTGGCGAGTTCAGGTGAAGCGCCGGAACGTGTTCAAGGCGCATACGTCACCGCAAATCTGTTTCAGGTGTTGCAGGTCTCGCCGGCATTGGGCCGCCTCTTTGCGCCGGAGGAAGAACAGTTCGGCCGGCATCGCGTCGTCTTGCTGAGCGATAAATTGTGGCAGCGACGTTTCGGCAGTAGCGCAAGTATTGTCGGTCAAGAAATCAGGCTGGCCGGAGAGAGCTACACAGTCGCCGGCGTGATGCCACGCGGCATGCCGTTCTTTGACAACCTTCCGGAAGTAGAACTCTGGACGCCGATGTCGTTTACCAAAAACGACAACATGGCGACGCGCAACAACCACTTCATCAACCTCGTGGGCCGGCTCAAGCCAGGCGTTACTCCAGCACAAGCCCAATCAGACGTCAGCTCGATCGCACAAGTGATGGCCGAAGTGGAACCGGCGAACAAAGGCCTCGGCGCGTTGATCGTTCCGCTTCAGGAACAGATCGCGGGCGATTCACGCAAAGGGCTTTTGGTGCTGCTCGGTGCGGTTGGTTTTGTATTGCTGGTGGCGTGCGTGAACGTCGCGAATCTTTTGCTTGCGCGCTCGTCGGCACGCAGTAAAGAGCTCGCGATTCGTGCAAGCCTCGGCGCGAGTCGAGCACGGATCATTCGCCAGGTGATTGTCGAGTGCCTGCCGCTGGCTTTTATAGGCGGACTGTGCGGCGTGTTGCTGGCAACGTGGGGCATTGAGCTGATTTCGTCATTGCTGCCTGACTCGTTACCGCGTGGAAACGTAATCGGCGTCAACGCGAGAGTGTTGGGATTTACGTTCGCACTCGCAGCCGTGACGATCGCAATCTTCGGTTTGTTGCCTGCGTTTCAGTCTGCGCGAACTGACCTGCGCGAGTCGATGAACGAAGGTGGTGGTCCTGGTTTTGGAACTCGCAGACAGGGTCGCGTGCGCCGCTTGTTAATCGTGGCGGAAGTCGCGCTGGCGCTTGTGCTGCTGGTCGGCTCGGGCCTGATGCTGCGCACGTTTATCAAATTGCGCCAGGTCGACGTCGGCTTCAACGCGCGCAACGTCGTCACGATGCGCGTGCCTCTGCCTACTACGAAATATCCGGTTCCTTTGAGTGCCAGCGATCCGCGCGAGCCCGCCGGCCTGGCGTTCTCGGACCAGTTGCTCACGCGCATCGCGAGCCTGCCGGGTGTTCAGGCTGCGACGACTGCCACGGTATTTCCCTTAGGCGCCGGTGAGGAGTGGGGGAAGTTTTTAAGTATCGAAGGTCAACCCGTCGCGGCGTCTATCGATCAGGTGCCGCTGGTGCGTTTTGCATTAATCACTGGCGACTACTTTCACACCTTTGGAATTCCGGTGCGGCAAGGCCGCTCCTTCAGCAGCGACGACAAAGGCAATTCTCAACCTGTCGCCATCATCAACGAGA
>JBKPJS010000181.1:0-7996 GCA_046730815.1 Acidobacteriota bacterium | reverse complement strand
GGCTTCGATCTCCGCTCCCGGGTCGCATCAACAAGATCTTGAAAACAAACGGGTCACAGGTATCGCAAGGCGAAGACGTGTTGAGTTTAAATTCAGATGAGGGAAGTGTTTGGGAGGCGTTGCGGGCGTTATCGTTTGTTGGAACCTCTCACGACTTACCAGTCGTCCAGAGTTATGCTGACGCAACAGACGTTTCACCGCGCATTAAAGAGCAAGCACATCTGACAGCAAATGCAATCAGCCGCAGATGACGCAGATAAACGCAGATCCGATCAGCGCTTATCTGCGTCATCTGCGGCTGGTTTTATGCCGGTGGCGCGGGGGGAGCGTCGGGAAGGACGATGCCGTGCACTCCTTCCCAGTCGTCAGTTGGCACCATCTCGATCGCGTCCCACGGACAGCCATCGAGAAACGCGCCGTCGGGACCTTTGCTGGTGCACTTCTGACAGCCGATGCATAGATATGGATCGACTTCGATTCTTCCGAACGGAGGATGGTCTTCATCCGGCACCCAGAACATACAGGCTTCAATCGGACAATACTCGATACACGCCGGCGATCCGGCACAACCAGTGCAACAGTCGGTGGTGATTGCAAGTATGCGCGGCCGCTTCTTGCGCGTTGCTTTTCCGTCACCCACCGACATAGGCCAATGTTTCTCTACGATGTCGTACATCCGCTCTTGAGCCTCGTCCCTTCCTCGTTGAATCGTAGTTCGACTCTAACATAGCTTTGCGGAATTCCTCAACGATTTGTGTCGAAGACTTCCCGAGCGCATTGAAGATTTCCAATTGGCGGTTGCCGATTTAAGATAACTGAAAATTGGCAATCGGAAATCGGCAATCACTTTACGGAGGACCGAACAATGGAAGCAGTCACCGGAGTATTTAGATCACGAGATGATGCGGAGAAGGCAGTCAGTGAGTTAAGAAATTTTGGAATACCGGAAAAGAAGATAGGAGTATTATCGCCCGACAGCTCGACGGAGCGGCTTGAAACGGGTGTACCAGTCAGTGATACGGAAGATCCCGGAATGGGCAAGGCGATGGGAGCGGCGGTGGGAGGCGCAATGGGAGCTGCTGGTGGGGCCACGTTGGGTTTAGCTGCCGCGAGTTTAGCGATACCGGGCATTGGACCTGTCATCGCGTTTGGAATGGTTGGCGCGGCTTTGCTCGGCGTCGTCGGGGCCGCGGCCGGCTCCGCAGTGGGCGACACAGTTGAAGAGGAGCTGGGCGCAGGCATACCGCACGAAGACATTTATCTTTATCGAAATGCGTTGAAACGCGGGCATTCCGTCGTGATTGCTTACGCTGAGAATGAAGATCAATCGGATGAGGCCAGCGAAGTGATGACTAATGCGGGCGCGGAAGATCTTGAGACGTTGCGGGAGGAGATCCCTGAAAGTTGAAAGACTTCCTGTTGAACGCCGCCGTCCTGATCGGGATACTGGGCGTGAGTGCGTTCATCACGAGTTGGTTTGCACGTAACATGTACATTCGTTGCGCAGCATGCGGCACTCTCAACGCGCGCCGGCGCCAGGAGTGCCGCTCATGCAAAGCATCGTTGTAAAAGTGGCCCTCCGTGGCCGCCCGTTTCGTGCAATGGATTCGATGCCGGGTGGCCACAGAGGGCCACCCCTACAAAAAGTCCCCGGAACCGCTTATGTCAACACCAATACCCCCGGAGTGGCGTACGCACGCCGAACTCACCTATTACCGCGAAACACCGAGCTACGACGACACCGTCGCCTTCGCACGACGGCTTGCGCATGCATCGCCGTCGATCGATTACGAGAGTTTCGGTTTCAGCGGCGAAGGCAGGGAACTGCCACTGATCATCGCCACTGAAACCGGCGCCTTCACACCCGAAGCTGCACAGGTGCAACAGAAAGCCGTCGTCCTGATTCAAGCCTGCATTCACGCCGGCGAACCGGACGGTAAAGACGCAGGCTTCGCTTTACTGCGCGATATCGGCATCACCAAAACTGCCGCAGGAATACTGGAAAACGTCGTCCTGCTCTTCATCCCCATTTACAACACTGACGGTCATGAGCGGCCGAGCCCATACAATCGCATCAATCAGAATGGCCCAAGCGAGATGGGTTGGCGCACCACGAGCACCTACCAAAATCTCAACCGCGATTACATGAAAGCCGACACGCCTGAAACGCGTGCGTGGCTGCGTCTATGGAATCAGTGGCAACCGGACCTGTTTATTGATTGTCACGTGAGTGACGGCGCTGACTACCGCTGCAACATCACGTATCACCACGAACATCACGCCGGAGTTGATAACGCGGTGGTCGATTGGGAACGAGAGGTCTTCGGAGGCAGAGTTGCACCCGCAACGGAAGCTGCCGGAAACGTAATCTCGTGGTACCTGGAATTCATAGACAATCGCAATCTGGAGTTGGGTACAAGAGACTTCAACGGCTCGCCTCGCTTCTCGACCGGATACGTTCCGGCCAGAAATCGTCCCGGGATCCTGATCGAAACGCACATGCTCAAAGACTATCGCTCGCGAGTGATAGGAACTTACGACTTCCTGCGAGCAGCATTGACCGAAGTCAATCAAGATCCGGAGCGCTTACGCAGGCTTGGACGCGAAGCTGACGAGCGCACAGTCTCCATTGGTAAAGTGTTTGATTCAACTCAACACTATCCATTGGATTTCGAATTGACTGAAGAAGCAACTCCTTTCGAGTTGAAGGCGTTCGAGTATGAGACGGAGGAGAGCGATGTTTCAGGCGATGTGCGCGTCGTCTACGGTCGAGAGCCGCTGGATTTGACTGTGCCGATGTATCAGACGTTCCGAGTGAAGAAAGCGGCAGCTCTGCCACTGCATTACATTGTTCCGTTTCAGTGGAGCGACGTGATCGACGTTTTGAAAGCGCACGGCTTGGAGATGCGAACGCTTGCAGCGTCTGCGTCAGTCGAAATTGAGAGTTATCGCTTCACGAACGTGAGCTGGCCTTATGGTCCGTTCGAAGGACGACTCATGCCGCGCTTTGACGTCGAGCAAACACTCGAGACGAGAGTCTTTCCGGCCGGCTCTGTAGTCGTGCCGCTGGCCCAAACCGCGGGCAGAGTGATCCTGAACCTGCTCGAACCCGAAGCACCCGACTCATTGGTCCGTTGGGGCTTCTTCAACGCAGTTTTCGAGGAGAAGGAATACGCCGAGCCCTACGTGCTCGAGTCGCTCGCGCGCGACATGATGGATCACGATCCCGCGTTGGTGCGGGAATTTATGGACCGGCTCGATCTTGATGAAGAATTCGCCGCGAACTCTTTCGAGCGGTTAAGATTTTTCTACAAGCGTTCGCCCTACTGGGATCCACGAATGAATCTGTATCCAGTAGGGCGAATCATTAGTGTGTTTGATCTACCACTTACCTAATCTAAGACGCCCGACGATTTCACCTCGATCAACGGATGTGTCGGGCGTCGAGCAGGGCAAACAGTGTGTAGTTTGCCTCCTATACGACTGTGCGTCGGCCTCCAATTATGTTGATAAGCAGCACCACCAGCGCTAAGACCAGCAGGATGTGGATGAACCCACCAATTGTGTAGCTACTTACCACGCCGAGTAACCACAGAACCAACAGAATTACAAAAATCGTCCAAAGCATTTTCTCTTCCTCCTTTTGTCAACCACGCCCCAAGTTTCGTTGGTACAAAAGCAATCGCAGTGGATTCAGCAACGTCCATGCCGTTTCCGGATTTCTGTGTTTTTAGGAAATTCCCGGCTCGGGCAAGCATGGGGCGTACGAAAACGTAGCAGTTTAGAACCCGATATGTCCTATATGACCTATAGAACCTATACGAGAATCCTAAATTTCACGAAGTTGTTCTGGACTTCACATATTGATGGCTGTTAAAGTGACACGAGCGCCGGCATTGGTCGCGGCGCTCCGGAGTTTTAGAGTCCTGCTCAGTTTCTTCTCCTAACTCCTAAACCCGACTTCTTTGTGCTTTAGATTTTGACGAACCGCCGGAGTGGATCTCCGCGCGGCCGATTTGGAGGTTTATTTATGCCCACCCCCCCGCCTAAGGTTTCATTGCGCGCCCGCAGAGTCGCGCTTGCGATCCTGGCAACAATCGCGTTCTCCCTTTGCATTGCCGCTACAATCCTTACATATCTGCGGCATCAACCCCCGGTACAGAAGATCAACTACTCGCAACTCTACGGTTTCGCCGAAGCCGGCAGCGCGGTAGCACTGCAAGTTGAGGGAGAGACACTGACTGTTACCAAGGCCGACGGCTCGCTTGTTCAGGCGACTGTTACGGGCGAAGCCACGCAGCACGAGGTGGTGCAACTGTTCCGCCAGAAGAACGTGCCCGTGGAGTTCAAGCCAATACAACCGGGCATGCTGGCTACCCTCATTAGCTGGGGCCTACCCGTTTTGACGCTCGGGCTAATCGCATTTGCGGGCTGGCGGATTTACGCGAGCATGAGCGGGCGTGGCTCGTTTGAGCTGGAAAATCATAACGGAAAACAGGATGTCGGCTTCGACGACGTGGCCGGTGTTGACGAGGCGCGTGCGGAGTTGACCGAGACGATTGAGTTTCTCCGGAACCCCGAGCGCTTCAGCCGCCTGGGCGGACGTGTTCCTCGCGGCATTCTTCTTTACGGACCTCCGGGGACAGGCAAGACGCTGCTTGCGAGAGCGGCCGCGAAAGAAGCCGGCGTGGCATTTTTGGCCGCGTCAGGATCGAGCTTCCAGGAGAAGTTTGCCGGACTCGGCGCTGCTCGCGTGCGACACCTGTTCGCCAAAGGAAGAAAACTCTCCCCCTGCATTATCTTCATCGATGAGATCGATGCTCTCGGACGCCAGCGCGGGCGTGGTGGCGATTCTGCGTCTGCCGACCAGGATCAAACGCTCAACCAGTTGCTCGTCGAAATGGACGGATTCGATCAATCGACCGCCGTTGTGGTCATCGCTTCAACCAACCGGCCGGACATCCTCGACAAGGCTCTCACGCGACCAGGACGATTCGATCGTGAGATCGCGGTCAACCTGGCCGACGTCACAGGTCGTGAAGCGATTCTGAAAGTTCATGCGCGCAATCTCAAACTCGAATCAGGTCTCGACCTGCAGTGGATCGCACGGGGCACACCCGGGTTTTCCGGAGCAGAGCTTGCGAACCTGATGAACGAAGCTGCCATCGCGGCGACGCGCGATGATGCCGAAGCCGTTGAGCGGAAGCATGTCGAGATTGCCCGTGACCGCATTTTGATGGGCGCCGAACGGCAAGGCTTCATGATGGACGAGGACGAGCGATATGCAACTGCGGTTCACGAGGCGGGGCACGTTGCCGTTGGATTGGCGGTAGAGAATGGCGACCCGATACACAAGGTCTCGATTCTGCCGCGCGGCCGTGCTTTGGGTGTGACGCAGTCGTTGCCCGAGCGCGATCGCTTCATGAAGAAGCGCGAATACCTCGAGGATCAGATTGCGTTGCTACTGGGTGGTCGTGCGGCCGAACAAATCCTGCTTTCGACCATGACGGCGGGCGCTTCGAACGATATCGAGCGCGCGGTCGAGATCGCACGGCGAATGGTCAGCGAGTTTGGCATGAGCCGGCTTGGACCGATTCACCTGGGACAGCCGGACCAACAGCGCAGCCAGAGCCTGCTCGATAAAGTTGAAGAAGCGACTAACGAGTTGATCAATACGCAGCTCGAGCGAGCGTGTACGATCGTGACTGCCGAACAGGAATCGATTAACCGTTTGGTTGAGTTGTTGATGGAACGCGACACACTCGACGCGGACGAGATTCTTAGTTGCTTCAAACGCGAGAAACGCGCCGCTTAGTTAACAGGATTTACACGATTTTTCAGGATTAACAGGATCAATCCTGTAAATCTTGAAAATCTTGTAATCCTGTCCTAAACGACTAGGTAGAGCGGGTTCTCAAGGATCTTCTTAAAAGTCTGCAAAAACTTCGCGCCGGTTGCGCCGTCGATGACGCGGTGATCGCACGACATCGTGACGCGCATCATCTGCCGAATCACGATCTCGTTCTCACGCACGACCGGCTTCGCGCTCATCGCGCCTACCGCAAGTATCGCCCCTTCCGGCGGGTTAATCACCGCGGTGAACTCATCAATTCCAAACATCCCCAGATTACTGATCGAGAAGCTCGCGCCCGTGTACTCTTCCGGCTTGAGCTTTCGAGAACGCGCACGCTCGGCGAGTTCGCGCACCTCGGCTGCTATCGCGCTGAGTGATTTTTGATCCGCGGAACGAACGACCGGCGTGATCAGTCCATCCTCAATCGCCACCGCCACGCCAATGTCGGCGTGTTCGTAATAACGGACAAACTTCTCCTGAAACGATGCATTAACTTCCGGATGTTGCATCAATGCCGCTGCCGTCACTTTGATAATGACGTCGTTGATGCTGATCTTGAGATCCGGATCGAGGGCGTTGATGCCGCGGCGCATTTCCGCCGCACGGTCCATCTCAATCTCGGTGGTGAGAAAGAAGTGTGGCACGGGGCCAAGCGATGTAACCAGCCGCTTCGCAATAGTTTTCCGTATCTCACTGGCCGGTTCGTCATGATAGCCGGATGCTGCTGCCTGGAATCGTCCGGTTTCGACAGCGCGCGGGAAGCCTGCTGGCGCAGCAGCAGGTGCGGCTTTCGGTTGAGTGAGCAGGGCTTCGATATCTTTCTTGATGATGCGCCCGCCTGGGCCACTACCCTGAAGCGAGCGTAAATCGATACCGGCTTCCGCCGCCATTCGGGCAGCCAGTGGCGAGACTATCAAGCGAGCTGAATCAGGTGTTGCCGCTTGTGGCTGGCGTCCATTGTCGACAGTGCTTGCAGCGGCGGCGGCTTTGGCTTGCGGTTGTGCCTTCTCCTGCTTCTGCTGCGGCGCTTGCTTCGGTTCCTGCTTTGCGGGCGCGGCCGCCGGTGCCTCAGACACCACCGACGCGATGTCCTCGTCAGGTTCGCCAATTACTGCGATCAATTGTCCGAGCGGCGCCGATTGTCCTTCGTTAATCAGGATCTTGCGCAAGACGCCGTTGGCGAGGGCTTGCATTTCCATTGTCGCCTTGTCGGTGTCGATTTCGGCGAGCGGCTCGCCCATGGAGACTTTGTCTCCTTCTTTTTTCAACCAACGCGAGATCTGTCCCTCCTCCATCGTAGGGGAGAGCTTCGGCATGATTACCTTCGTTGCCATTCACCGTTCCTTTTCTGCCCAGAAAAGTTCTCTTGCGCCTGTGAGTGAAATGTTCTGAATTCAATCGAGATAAGCGACTTCACGGACAGCAGCGACGATCTTATCCACATCCGGTATCGCAAGATTCTCAAGATTCTTCGCATAGGGCATCGGCACGTCAGCCCCCGAAACTCGCTTCACCGGTGCGTCGAGATAGTCAAACGCACGCTCCATGATCTCCGCGCTGATCTCCGCGTTAACTCCACAAATCGGATGCGACTCTTCGGCTACCACCAAACGATTCGTCTTCTTAACTGACTCGACAATCGTATCGATGTCTAGAGGCCGGATAGTTCGCGGATCGATCACTTCGCACGAAACGCCCTGCTCCTCGAGCTTGTCCGCTGCTTTGAGCGCAATCGGGATCATTAACGACCGCGCCACGATCGTTACGTCTGTTCCTTCTCGCTTAACGTCCGCCACGCCCAGAGGAATCGTGAAGTCAGGATCGTCAGGAACCTCGCCTTTGGTCCCATACATTCTTTCCTGCTCGATAAAGATGACCGGATCGTCGTCTCGAATTGAAGACTTCAAAAGGCCTTTGGCATCGGCCGGAGTCGACGGCATCACGACCTTCAGTCCCGGAAAGTATGCGTACCACGACTCGAGCGCCTGCGAGTGCTGTGAAGATACTTGAAACGCCGAGCCGCCTGGACCACGAAAGACAATCGGAATGTTGAACTGGCCGCCCGACATGTAGAGCATCTTGGCGGCGGAGTTGATGATTTGATCGGTGGCCAGGATCGAGAAGTTGAAAGTCATGAACTCG
>JBKPJS010000180.1:0-2344 GCA_046730815.1 Acidobacteriota bacterium | reverse complement strand
GGTCAACAGGAATTTGGACCGTGTTCACGAAATTGAAAAGAAAGGCGCTGGAAACATGGCAACCTACAGAGATCCTGTTAGATGCTTTGCACCACTTGAAGTAATCGAGCGCCTGCTGGAAATTCGTGTTGAAGCGGGTTACTCCCCTGCCGTCTATCTTCTTTCCCCCGATGATTTGGCAGATTACCTCGATGCATATGGCTTCGATGTGTATGCATTATCGAAGGCCGAAGCTGAGTTTCACTTTGGCGACTATCGTGCTCCACTCGCACCAGGCGGGGATCATGCGCACTGCTCGCTGACCCAACACTAGCATCTTGCCACAAAGCAGCACAAAAAGCGCAAAAACTTTAGCTAAGTCCCTTGCGCTTTTTTTGCTTCTTGGTGGCCTTTACTCTTGATAATGAAAAACGTTACGTCGTCACTGGCGCCGGCGTGATTGGTCCACTCCAAAATCGCCATCTGTAAACTTGCAATCATTTCGCGTGCGGGACGATCGTAAATCTCTTTCACAGCCGCCACGAGACGATCGCGACCAAACTCTTCGCCTTCCGGGCTCTGCGCTTCAGTTACGCCATCGGTGTAAAGCACAAGGACATCACCGGGTTCGATTAGCAGGTGATACTGGTGGTAGCGTGTTCGCGGAAACATTCCCAACGGCTGTTCGCCATAATCGATAAATAGAATTTCACCGTTGGCCTTCATCAGCAGCGGCGGATTATGCCCGGCATTCGAGTACGACAAAGTCTGGTTCGATGCATCCAGAATTCCGTGGAACGCCGTGACAAACTGATTTCGTTCAATCGACTCCCACAGCAGGTAATTCACCCTTGCCATCGAAATATTCGGCGCATAGCCGATGAGGGTCGCGGCGCGCAGGCCGGCTCTTAGAAAAGCCATGAGGATTGCAGCAGGTACGCCTTTGCCTGAAACGTCGGCAATCACGATCCCGATCTCGTCGTCATAAATCCTGACCCAGTCGTAATAGTCGCCGGAAACTTCTTCAGTCGGAAAGTTGTAAGCGCTGATGTCATAACCGGCTAACTCAGGATCGCTTGGGGGCAACAACTCTAACTGCACCTGCCGGGCAACTTCCAACTGGCCTTGCAGTCTTTTCTTTTCGATCAACTGCTCATGGAGCATCACCTTCTCGATGATGATTGCCACTTGCGACGCAAGCAACAGCAACACGTCCAAATCGTCGTTTGAATAGGCGTTGAGCTCATCGCTCTCGAGATCGAACACGCCGATTACTTCGTCATTGGAAATGATTGGCGCAACCATCTCGGAGCGCGTCCGGTCGCGAGCGTTTATGTACACAGGATCGTTGCGAACGTCAGGAGAAATAATCGGAGTGCCGCTCAGCGCGACACTTCCGATAAAACCCTCGCCGAGTTTCAGGTGTAAATCGGAAAGCTCATCGATGTCGTAACCACGAACTGCTTCAGATTTGAATTCGCAAGGTTCTTCACCTTCGGGAACCGTTTCCGGGTCACCGCACTGCAAGACAAAGATGCCGGCAGCATCGTAGGGAATTAGCGAATCGAGCGTGTCCATTACCTGGTTGAGCACTTCCTGGAGGTCCAGCGATCGGCTAATCTTCTTGGTGATGTCGAGCAGCATCCGCAGTTTGTCGATCGTGGTTAGACCCTGCGATGCCAATTCTTTCAAACGTTCAGTCATGGGCTCTTTGCGCCTTTGCGCGACAGATCTTTATGGTCGTGCCAAAGACGAGTGACTTTCATTCTATACTCAACCAGCTCCGGGCTCACACCAAAGTGCAACGCAATCTCCTTCGAAGTCTTTCCCTGTAACAATTGTCTCTTCAACGATGCGTAAGGCAGCAGCGCCGCGGCGCCCACCGCATAGGCCTCTTCTTCGTCAGCCTTGCGATAGTCGCGGTTCATTACCTTACCACGATCATCCCTGGTGACGATTGAAAGTCGATTCGGTTGATGGCCCAAAAACACGTGACAGATCTCTTCCATCAGCGTGGCGTTGGTGCGGGCGCGACCATGCGTCGGATTGAGTATGACGAGTTTCATGCCGTTAGGCAGCGAACAAGCACCGCCGGACCACTTTTCTGACGCCGATCCGAGCAGGTGCTCGCGCGCCTTTTCGCTCAAGCCAGTGACCTGGTCGAAGCGGATCACGATCAGATTGGCGAAGTGGGCGAGGTCAAAAGGATTTAGCGGTTGGTCGATACGAACGCCGGCGAAGTCGCGCAAGCCGAGAGCTTTGAACTCGAAGTTTCGCCATTTTTCACCTGGAGGTAGATCGCCCAGCAGCACTTGAAAAGTATAACGGTTAGAGTGGTCTAACGTCGCTTCTTCGAACTCTTTTC
>JBKPJS010000179.1:0-4968 GCA_046730815.1 Acidobacteriota bacterium | reverse complement strand
TCGTGAAACCTACCGGCAAGCGCTTACGCTGCGGGCGATGTTACTTCGGTGTGCTCAACTCGGTGAGTATCGCAGTTTGCTCAAGTATGGAAAAGAAGCGCTGTCACTGGCGCAAAGCCTGAATGATCAAAGATTGGAAGGTTCAGTCGAAAATTTCATTGGTGGGGCCAATGATTTTTTGGGCGAAGTGAAGGAGGCGCTGATTCATTATGAACGCGCGGTCGTTCTGGCGCGAGCGAATGGTTTTCAGGCGACTGAAGCCTCCGCCCTAAACAATATTGGCAAAATTTATAGCGATGCCTCTGACCAACAGAAGGCGCTCGAATATTACCTGCAAGCCTTGCCGCTTTATAAGCCACTCGGGATCCAATTGGCGGAAGGGATCACGCTGAACAATATTGGTATTGCTTATAACAAACTTGGTGAGCCACAGAAGGCGTTGGAGTATCTCGAGCAGGCTCTGCCGCGGTTTCGACCGTTAGGATTGAAGGGACCCGAGTCGCTCACGCTGAGCAACATTGGCCAGGCATATAGTCGCTTGGGCGACTATGAGAAAGCACTCAGCTATTCCAACCAGGCCCGTGCAATCCAACAGCAAACCGGCAATAAAGTGCAGGAAGCGGAAACGCTCGATCAACTAGGCATGCTGTACTCCCAGCAGAACCAACCGCAAAAGGCCCTGGAGTATCATCAACAGGCACTCCAGCTATTACGCGCTTCCGGCCAGATCCGCCGAGAAGCGGTCTCGCTGAGCAACCTGGGCCATGTTTACACCATTCTTGGCCGGCCTGACGAAGGGCTGGATTACTTTACCCAATCCCTTTCGATATTTCGCCGGCTCGGTGACCTGAACAATGCCGCCACGGCTTTGGAAGGCCGAGCCCGGGCCGAGCAGCAGCGTGGGAATCTAAGTGAGTCGAGGAAGAACATCGAAGAGTCGCTCGCTCTAATCGAGACTGTTCGCGCGCGCACCGGCAGTCCATACCTTCGCGCTTCTTACCTGGCCTCGCAGGAAAAGGCGTACGAGTTTTTAGTTGATCTGCTGATGCAACAGCATGCAAAGGATCCGGGTAAGGGCCACGATGCCGAAGCACTACAGGCCAGCGAACGTGGCCGCGCGCGCAGCCTCACGGAGATGTTGAATGAAACTCACATAGACATTCTGCAAGGCGTGAGTGCTGATTTAGTAAAGAAGGAGCGAGAGATCAGGCAATCGTTGAATGCGAAAGCGCAACGCCAGATTCAGCTCGTAGCGCAGAAAGGCAACCAGCAGGAGATCGACACGTTCAATAAAGAGATCAGCGCGCTCGAAAACGAACACCAGCGGGTGGAGGCTGCGATTCGCAAAAGTAGTCCGCAGTACGCAGCTTTAACTCAACCTCAACCACTCGGGTTGAAGGCCATTCAGCAGCAACTGGATCCAAATACCGTGTTGCTCGAATACTCACTCGGCGACGCGCGAAGCTACCTTTGGGTGGTGACGCCGGAGGCTTTGAAGACTTACGAGCTCCCGAAGCGAGCGGAGATTGAAAAGGTTGCGCAGCAGGTGTCAGGGTCACTGGCGGCTCGCAGTGACGTTAAGTCACTCGAAACACCTGCGCAACGGAGAGTACGAATAGCGCAGGAAGACACAAATTTTCAGCAAGCGGCGAATGAGTTGAGTCGCATGATCCTCGCGCCGGCAGCGACTCAACTGAGAGGGCGACGGTTGGTGATTGTGGCGGATGGTGCCTTGCAATTAGTGCCGTTCGCTGCTCTGTCAGCAGCAAGCCGGCGCCCGCTCATCCTCGATCACGAGCTTGTGAATCTTCCATCGGCTTCAGCGTTTGCTGTGCAGCGTCAGAATCTGTCGAATCGGCAACCCGCGCCAAAAGCTGTTGCCGTGATTGCGGATCCTGTGTTCTCGGTCAATGACCCACGATTCAAAGCAGGCGCGGCGGTAGCTCAATCGACTACGCCCGATTTGACACGAATCATCGAGCATCTGTCCGGCAGTGCATCCGGTCAGCTTTCGATTCCGCGGTTGCCGTTTACAAGGCAGGAAGCCGACCGCATTCTCGCGATCGCGCCTGCGGGCTCGAGTCTCAAGGCGCTGGACTTTCGCGCAAACCGCTCCATCGCTACGAGTGACGAGTTGAGCAAATATCGTTACGTTCATTTCGCGACCCACGGTTACCTTGACACTTCGCGGTCCGGTCTTTCCGCAATCGTGCTCTCTTTGATAGACGAGGCGGGAAAACCCCAGGACGGATTCCTGCGCACGCACGATATTTACAATCTCAAGCTGCCAGCCGAGCTTGTCGTGTTGAGTGCGTGTGAAACAGGACTTGGCAAAAATGTGCAGGGTGAAGGGTTCGAAGGACTGATGCGTGCGTTCATGTACGCCGGCGCGCGCCGCGTGGTTGTTAGTTTGTGGAATGTAAACGACAAGGCGACTGCCGAGTTGATGCAGCGTCTTTACACTGGAATTTTGCGGAGTAATAAAACACCGGCGGCTGCATTGCGCGCCGCGCAGATCGAGATGCTGCGCACTGCGCAGTGGCGGTCACCTTACTATTGGGCGGCGTTCGTGATGCAAGGGGAGTGGAATTGATGTGTAATCTGTGGATGGATTTTCTTTGGGGGCAGAAGGGAATCGTATGCGACTGATCGTGAGTTTAATAGTGCTCATCCTGGTTGTGACGTCTATTTCGTTGGGCCAACAGGCAGACGAAATGACTCGGAAACTCTGGGACACGGCTTTTAGCAGTTCCTCCACGAACAAAAGGAGCGCGACGCGACGCCGAACAACGGGAAATTATCGTGTCGCGACACCGAATGTGCCCGTCGACAACGTCGTGCCGGAAACGGTTGTCGGCGTCACTCTCTGGCGCCTGCGTCCGGCAAATCGAGCTGATTCAGGCGAGCGATTGATTGTTCACGACGACAACGCCACCAAAGAGTGGGTACCCGAGCGGATTTCAGCAAGTACAAAACTCGTCCAGGGAGATCGACTGCGAATCAGTGTGGAAGCGGTGCGTGCAGGTTATTTGTATGTGATTGATCGCGAGCAGTATGCGGACGGCACTTTAGGAGAGCCTTATTTGATCTTTCCAACCAAGCGGACGGGAGGCGGCGACAACCAGGTAGCGATCGGCAGGCTGCTGGAGATTCCCGCGCAGGACGATAGTCCGCCCTACTTCACGATGAAAAAGAGCAGACCGGATCACGTGGCGGAAGTCGTCAGCGTACTCGTAAGTCCGACACCGCTTGAAGGCGTGCAGATCACGGACAAGGCGCTGAAGCTTACGGGTGCTCAGGTGGCGGAGTGGGAAAAAGCCTGGGGCTCGAGCGTCGGTCGCCTCGAGATGACAACCGCGGGACAAACCTGGACCAGGGAAGAGAAGGACGCAACGACCAGGGCCTTGACCGCCAGTGCGCCCGCGCCGCAACTTCTTTTCTATCGACCCAGCGTCAAGCCAACCGAACCCATGTTCGTAAAGTTAAGACTTCAGTATCGAAAATAATCTGCGTAATCTGTGGATTAAGGTTGTCGGTAAAATTTCCAGTTAGTGACGAAGTCGCGCGTCAGTTTCTGATTCGTAATCGCGGCCCGCAGCATCTCGATCGGAATGCGATTCTCCTTGAGCAACGCATCGTTGTAAGCACGATTCGTCATCTTGCCTGAGTCAACCAGCTCTTTGTGCATTGCATACTGCTGGAGTCCGCCGATGAGATAGGCGATCTGGTAAAGCGGTCCGTAGCTGCCATAGAACGAGCGCCTCACTTCGGCAGTCGCATTGTCGCGTTCGTGTCCGACTTTGTTCACCAGCAGGTCGATGCACTCCTGAGGCGTCATCTTCTCGAGATGAAAATTAAGTGAGAAGATAATTCGCGCACAGCGGTGCATACGCCAGAAGAGCATG
Organism: Acidobacteriota bacterium; assembly: GCA_046730815.1. Classification (GTDB taxonomy): domain Bacteria; phylum Acidobacteriota; class Blastocatellia; order Pyrinomonadales; family Pyrinomonadaceae; genus PSRF01. The sequence goes on along the minus strand of JBKPJS010000179.1, from coordinate 1,063 downwards.
CCGATGCGATTCTCAGGCGTCTTGGCAAAACCCAGGTCCCACAGCAACAGTTCCCAGTAAAGCGCATTCCCCTCGGTCCAAAACGGCGTACCAAAGATGGCTCGATAAGGTTTGTTACGCGCGGACATGAAGCCCTGGAGATGGTGGCCCGGAATCAGCTCGTGAAATACGGTGGCGCGCGAGAAATGGATGTTGTTGCCGCGCATGCTCATCATCTTTTGCTCGTGGGCCATGGTGTTGGTGGGGAAGGAGACTTGAATGACTTCGCCGCCGAGGAAGAATGGACTGACTAGCTGTCGCTCGGGAGTCATCATCTCCATGCGCCAAGTCTCTTTCGCGAGCTCTGGAACTGTGACCAGGTTATTGTCTTCGACAAACTTGATTGCTTCGAGCGCGAGATCGCGAATCATCTCCGGCTGCTTACCGGGTTCGACGTAAAGGTTCTTGACGTGTTCGAGCGCCTTGTGCCAATCGTCGCCGTAGCCGAGTTCGCGCGACGCCTTCTTCATTTCGTTTTCACACCACGCCATCTCCTTCTCGCCGATCGCGATCAATTCTTCCGGCGTGTAAGGAATCATCTCGGAGCGCAGCTCGCTTAAAAGCGCCTCGCGACCGATTGGATCGCCGACGATATCGCTGGCATCGCCGGGCCGTGCATTGGTTCCACCGGGCCGCTGGAAGCCTTGCCCGCCGCCTGGTCCGCCACTTGGACCACCTGGCCCACGGTTTTGCGATGTCTGTGTTTGTCCGCCTTCCGTCTTGATACCGACAACTCGTTCAGTAATAAAACTGGCGTAGTTGGTCATCGCCTGATCGAGTGAGCGATAAGGTTCCTCGTTCCACCACGTGAACAGTGGATCGTAGCCGTTGTAGAACGTATACCAGTTTCGCAGATTGTTGCGCAGCCCGTTGATTGCGGCGACTGCTCGATTCGCCACGGTTTTCTTTACACGTGTATCACCAGCTCCACGCTGCTCTGAGCGCATTCCGAGTTCGAGCCCGCGGCGGCTTTCATCGACCTGCTTTCTCAACTCCGTCAGCGTTGCGGCAATCTTCGTGGCAT
>JBKPJS010000178.1:0-3921 GCA_046730815.1 Acidobacteriota bacterium | reverse complement strand
CAGAGTTTCCGCGGAGATGTTCTGTGCCTTCAGGCTCTTTTCGAAGTCTTCAGCCGTCATGCCGCTGTTCTGTTTTTGCGTGGCGATGGCGCCGTCGATTTGGGCCTCAGTGGGAAGAAGCTTCTCCCGCTCGGCGCGCTGGAAAAGCACCTCGCGCTGAATGAGAGTGCTGAGCACCTGCAGACGCGCCTGGGCCATCTGTAGCTGATTCAAAGACGATGGATTCCCGCCCGTTTGCTGGTTCACGACCCGCTCGACTTCCTGCAGCATGATGTTGTGACCGTTGACAGTCGCCGCCACCATGTTGTCCCTCGCCTCTGTCGCGCCCGAGCTACATCCGTTCAGGACGAGCCCCGCCCCAACCAAACAAGTAACAGCCAAAACTTTTGCGATGTTGCGCACTTTAACTCTGCTCCTTTAACTGACTACTGCTTCTTATCCACAGTTCACATTATTAAGTCCGACCCAAATCGTCCCTGCTTGACGACTTGGAAATGCGTTTGCTATAAAACTTGGTTTCTGATTACGGCAAGATTACAGACCGTTTGATGCCGGAAACGCCGGTAACGTAACTCAAAGTATTCTGGAGGTTGAAAAAAATGGCCAAACGTTGCGAAGTCTGCGGTAAAGGACCTCAATTCGGCAACAATGTCTCGCACGCGAACAATCGCACGCCGCGACGATTCGATCCGAATCTACAATCGATTCGCGTGCAGCAACCGCAGGGTGGCGCGCGCCGGATGAAAGTCTGCACAACCTGCATCAAGGCGGGGAAAGTCTCCAAGGCCGCTTGAGCCTTCACCAGATTCTTTTGTCAACCTCCAATCGGCGCCTCTCGAGCGCCGGTTGTTTTATTCCGAAGCGACTATTCTGAAACTAGCGCTACCGCTTCAATTTCAACTCTCGCATCTCGCGGTAAACCCGCCGCCGCAACCGTAGCCCGCGCCGGTGGCGGTCCTGAGAAGAAGGTCGCATAAACCTCATTCATCCCGGAAAACTCTTTCATATCCGCCAGAAAAACCGTCGTTTTCACCACTTGATCCAGACCACTGCCGGCCGCTTCGAGAACGGCTTTCAAGTTCTTCAAGACGCGCTCGGTTTGCTCGGCGATTCCTCCCGCAACGAACTCACCGGTTTCCGGATCGATTGGAATCTGCCCGGAGACAAACACGAACCCACCAGCTTTGATCGCCTGCGAATAAGGACCGATCGCAGCCGGAGCATTTTCAGTCTTGATACTCTGCTTCACAGGAATAGATGCCTCAAAACAAAGCGGAAATTCTAGCAGATCGGTCTAATCCGTGTCATCCGTGGCCAGACTATTGTTAGCCGCAGATTACACGGATTACTACGCGGATTTAAGCCGCGCCTTGCATTCGTTCGACGTCAAGGACGCCGGGAACGCCTTTAATCGATCCGATCACGCGGTCGAGGTGCTTGACGTCGAACACTTCAACCGTAACTTCGATGTGGCCGCGCTCGTCGGATGCAACTGAAGCGCGCGCATCGCGAATGCCGGTCTTCATGTCAGAGATGGCGCCGGTGATACCCGCGATCATGCCCGTGCGGTTTTCAGTAATTGCCAAAAGTTTCACCGCATACGCCGTCTTCTCCGGTCGCCCGGCCCACTCGACACCCACGATTCTCTCTCGATTGATCATCAACTGCGTAACGTTCTTGCAGCGCGTCGTGTGGACCGCGACGCCTTTACCGCGCGTCACGTAGCCAATGATTTCTTCCCCGTGAAGCGGGTTACAACAACGCGCGCGCGTGACCATCAAGTCGTCTATTCCGCGAACAACGATCGAGTCATCGCCTAAACGGATCAGACGTTTGACTGCGCGCACACCACTTCTGAGTCGCGACTCTTTCTGCTTGTCGAGCTGTTCAAACTGTTCCGGTCCAAGATACTTGGCAATTACATTTCGCGGCACCAGTTTGCCATAACCAATTCCGGCAAGAAGATCGTCGACACGGCCATAACCATAATCACTGGCCACGCGCTTCATGTCTTTGTCGGTATCGCTCAGCAGCTTCTTTGGGGACAATTGGAAGCGCGACGCTTCCTTTTCGAAAAGCTTTCGCCCAATCTCGATCGATTCTGCGCGCTGTTGTTCGGCTACCCAGTGACGAACGCGATTGCGCGCACGCGACGTGACGATGAAGTTCAACCAGTCGCGCGACGGATGCGAATTGGCGCTGGTGATTATCTCGACGACGTCGCCATTTTGGATCTGGCTGCGCAGCGGCACCATGCGTCCATTGATGCGAGCTCCAGTGCAGGTGTTACCGACTTCGGAGTGAATCATGTAAGCAAAATCAACCGGAGTCGCGCCGCGTGGCAATTGGATAACCTTGCCCATCGGCGTGAAGGCATAAACGTCCTTCGGGTAAAGATCCAGTTTGAGCGAGTCTAGAAAGTCTTTCGAATCTTTTACTTCCTGAGTCCACTCCACCAGAGATCGCAACGCTTGCAAAGCCTGATCGTCGTCGCGTGCGCCTCGTTTACCTTCCTTATATTTCCAGTGAGCGGCGACGCCTTCTTCCGCGATGCGGTGCATCTCCTCGGTACGGATTTGCACTTCGAATGATTGAACATTCGAGCCGATTACAGAGGTGTGCAGCGACTGGTACAGATTGTCGCGAGGAGTTGCGATCCAGTCCTTGATGCGTCCTGGCACCGGCTTCCAGTTGTTATGGACCACGCCCAAAGCTGCGTAGCAGTGACGCACTTCGTTAGGCGTTATGATTCTCGCCGCCACTAAATCGTAAACCTGATCCAGAGTAATCTTCTGGCGGCGCAGCTTCTTCCAGATTGAATACAGTCGTTTGACGCGTCCTTCAACTAAGACAAACGGCACCTCTGCTTCGTTCATCTTTTCTTCAATACGCGCAGTGACATTCTTCAGGAACGCTTCGTTCTCGGGGCGTCGTTTTTCGAGTTGTTCTGCAAGCTCGCGGTAGTCTTCCGGGTGCAGATGACGAAACGCGAGATCTTCGAGCTCTCCTCTCAATTTACCCATGCCCAGCCGGTGCGCGATAGGAGCGAATATCTCCATTGTTTCTTCGGCGATCCGCTTTCGCTTTTCCGGATTCAGGTACTGGAGCGTGCGCATGTTGTGCAAACGGTCTGCGAGCTTAACAAGCACGACGCGAACGTCGTCGACCATCGCCAGCAGCATTTTGCGAACGTTTTCAGCTTGTTGCTCCTCGCGTGAGATGTTGCTGATCTGCGCGATCTTCGTGAGACCATCGACGAGGTGAGTTATCTCTTCACCAAAATAGCGGCGAATCGTGTCGAGATCTACGAGCGTGTCTTCAACGACGTCGTGCAGCAGGCCGGTGGCCACTGACACTTCGTCGAGTTTCATGTCGGCGAGAATATTCGCGACTTCGAGGGGATGGACGAGGTACGACTCACCTGACGCGCGCTTCTGTCCCTTGTGCTCTTTCGCGGAAAAGAGGTAAGCGCGCCGCAGTAGATCGAGGTCTGCCTGTGCGTGATTAGTGGCGACTTTCTCGACGATGTCTTCGATCCTTATCATTAGCCGCAAAATTATAACAAAAAAGGAAAGAGCCGCAGATTTACGCAGATAAACGCTGATCTGATTCAGATCAGCGCTTATCTGCGTAAATCTGCGGCTTCTTAGTTGAGCTCTAGCCCTTAGGCGGTGAAGCCGACTGCTTCGCTTCTTCCTCTTTCCGCTTTTGATTCGCCACACTTAACTCCGTCGTGCGCTTCAGAGCGGCTTCGTAATCCTTTTGATATTGCGCCTTCTGCTCCGCCTGGCCGTCCATCTCCGCGAGTTTGGAGGCTTCGAGCAGCAAGTTGGTCTTGTAAGACCACGCTGATTCATTATTCGGATCATACTTAATGGCATTCTCCGCCTCGGTCAACCCCTGCTTCACGCACATCTGAGC
>JBKPJS010000177.1:0-12398 GCA_046730815.1 Acidobacteriota bacterium | reverse complement strand
CGTCTGCTCGACACCGCAGAGTGCATACTGTTGCAAGATCTCGGCAGGCACACGTGCAATGCACACTCCGCCATCGTCCAACACCAGGATTCGTCTGATCTGGCGTTGCTTTAGCCCGGCCGCGGTAACCTTCCAAAGCGTGTCGACGTCTCGTTCGAAGTAGGAATGAAATTCTCCTGGCGGGGGTACAGTGGTTTCGATGACCGTCACGCCCATCTCGCGTAGAGTAGCGATCACCTGGTAGCTATTTGAATAGATCTTTCCCAACGCGAAGATGTTCTTTAGACTTAGACCCATATCGCCGGCGGTTCTGAAGAGATCGACCGTCTGTTGGAGCATGTGTTGAACGGCGACGAGGGCCGTGTCTTTGCCGAAGTTGAAGCGAGCTTCTCTGGCACGATTCAATAGAGATCGCGTTACTTCGAGAGGGAATGGTTGTGGGCGTGACATAAAACAGGACTTGCCCTTGAATGAAAAGGGGGTTGGTCATTCCCGGCGGGCGATTCTTTACTTCTCTAAATTAGATGTCAGGAAATGGTGATGTATTACGTGATAATCTCCTTACAACCTTGACACTCCAGAAGCCCGACTGTTAAAGTACGCGGTCTTTTTCTCCACTGAATTCGGGCCTGTGTGCACGTAAAAGGAGTTGGTTTTGACTAGCGAATCCGGTTACCTCTTTACCTCTGAATCAGTTACTGAAGGTCATCCCGATAAGATCTCCGATCAGATCTCCGATGCAGTTCTTGACGCCGCATTGAGCGCCGATCCAAAGGCCCGCGTAGCGTGTGAAACGCTGGTCACAACCGGTCTCGTGGTTGTCGCCGGCGAGATCACTACGGATGCGGTGATCGACTACACGAAAGTCGCGCGTGAAACAATTCGCGAAATTGGCTACACGAGAGCGAAGTTTGGCTTCGATGCCGATACCTGCGCTGTCTTGTCAGCTCTCGATCGACAATCGCCCGACATCGCAATGGGAGTTGATACTGGTGGCGCGGGCGACCAGGGACTGATGTTTGGCTATGCCTGTAATGAAACGCCCGAGTTGATGCCGTTGCCGATCCAGTTAGCGCACCTGCTTGCACGCCGTCTTGCCGAATCGCGCAAGTCAGGCGAACTGCCTTATCTTCGTCCGGATGGAAAATCTCAAGTCACAATCGAATATCGTGACGGCCGGCCTTTCAGGCTCGAAGCTGTTGTCATCTCTTCGCAGCACGATCCAAGCGTAAGCAACGAACAACTGCGTTCGGAGATTGAGGAAAAGGTTATTAAGCGGACGGTTTCTTCTGAGCTGCTCGATAAAGACACCAAGTATCACATCAACCCCACGGGCCGTTTTGTGACTGGTGGTCCTCAAGGAGACGCTGGTTTAACCGGCAGGAAGATCATCGTCGATACTTACGGCGGCTACGCGCCTCATGGCGGCGGTGCTTTCTCCGGCAAGGATCCAACGAAGGTTGATCGTTCGGCCGCCTACATGGCGCGTTATGTAGCCAAGAACATCGTTGCGGCCGGACTGGCGGATCGATGTCTGGTCCAGCTCGCCTACGCGATCGGAGTTGCCAATCCGGTTTCAGTATTGGTGGATACTGGCGGCACTGGACGCATCAGTGAAACTGCTTTGGCGAAGTTGGTGCGAGATAACTTTGAACTCACGCCGCAGGGTATAATCGAATCACTGAATCTGCGCCGGCCGATATACAAAGCTACCGCTGCTTACGGTCACTTTGGACGTAATGAAGAAGGCTTCAGTTGGGAAAAAACCGACAAGGCTGAAACTCTACGCGCAACCGCCGGCATCTGAAAATCAAATATTCACAACCAGAGGAATAATAAAGTATGAGCGCTACACCGTCCGTCGAATTCGACGTGAAAGATATCAGCCTGTCGGGCCACGGCAAACAACGTATCGAATGGGCCGAACGTGAAATGCCTGTGCTCCGGCTCATCCGTGAAAGATTCGCGGAAGAGAAGCCGCTTAGTGGAACCAAGCTCGTCGCCTGTGCCCACATCACCACCGAAACCGCAAACCTGGCTCGAGCCCTGCAAGCGGGTGGCGCAGAAGCAATTTTGATCGCTTCCAATCCCCTGTCTACTCAAGATGACGTAGCCGCATCGCTCGTTGCCGATTGGGGAATTCCAGTTTACGCGATCAAAGGCGAATCGACCGACACTTACAATCGTCACGTAAGAACCGCGCTTGATTCACATCCTGACATCATCATCGACGACGGCTCCGACGTTGTTGCGACATTACTAAAGGAACGCACCGGCCAGATCAAAGAGCTCATCGGCTCGACTGAAGAAACAACTACCGGCATTCAACGTCTCAAAGCAATGGAGACTGCGGGTGTGTTGCCGTTCCCTTCAATCGCAGTGAATAACGCGCAAACGAAACACTTCTTTGACAATCGTTACGGCACGGGCCAATCGACTCTAGACGGAATTATTCGTGCAACAAACATCCTGCTGGCCGGTCGCACACTCGTCGTGGTCGGTTACGGCTGGTGCGGCAAGGGTGTGTCCCTGCGCGCGCGCGGTATGGGCGCGAACGTCGTCGTCACCGAGGTCGATCCGATCAAAGCTGTCGAAGCGGTGATGGATGGCTTTCGCGTAATGCCGATCTCTGAAGCATCGTCCATCGGCGATATTTTTGTGACTGTCACTGGAAATCGCCACGTCATCGACAGCGAACATTTTTCACGAATGAAAGATGGAGCGATCGTCTGTAACAGCGGTCACTTCGATCTGGAGCTGAATCTCGTCGCACTACGTGAGATGGCGAGCGCGCCGGTAACGATGCGTCCCTTTGTCGAGGAATACAAAATCCAATCAACTGGCCGCAAGATAATCGTGCTTGGCGAAGGCCGCCTGATCAATCTCGCCGCTGCCGAGGGGCACCCTGCAAGCGTAATGGATATGAGCTTCGCGAACCAGGCGCTTTCGGTTGAGTATCTGGTGAAGAATAAAGGAAAGTTGGAGCCGGGCGTTCACCTCTTACCCGCCGAAGTAGATACTGAGATCGCGAGTTTGAAGTTACGCGCGCTCGGCATTTCGATCGACACGCTGACCGCGGAACAACTCGAATACATCTCGAGCTGGGAAACCGGCACGTAGGGCAGTTTATCCACAGATTACACAGAATTTCTGTGTAACCTGTGTAATCTGTGGATTAGGTTCGCACTCGAGAGAGGAAGTAGGTTCCGGCGGCGGCGAAGATTAGCAGTGGTGACCAACCGGCAACTGAAGGCCGCAGCATTCCGTGATTTCCGAGTTGCTGAAACCCACCTCCCACGGCCCAGTAAGCGATACCTACAACCACCGCAGCACAAAGCGCAATCACAGTTCCCTTCCTGCCGAACGACACTGCGAGGGGCATCCCGATTAATGCCATGATGATGATGCCGAATGGGCCGGCGTATTTTCTTTGCAGCGCCACTGCCAGCGCGGACACGTCCATGCCACGCTGCTTCGCCGCGTTCAAGTAACTTCTTAAATCACGCGCGCTGAGCTGCGAAGGTTGATCGATAGTTGGCTTGAAGACTGCCGGCGATTCAACTCCGGCAAAAATAGTTTCCGCATCAGTTCTTCGCTCCACTTCCATGCCTTTTAAGGCAAGCGTTTCGGCTCCCGTGATCTTGAGATGAGTGGGATCCGTCCAAACGCCATTCTTACCGGTAACTACCTGCGCGAGATGGACTGCCTCAGAATCCAATTCATAGACCGTAGGCTCGATGAGTCGTCCATCTTCACCAAACTCGTATGAATAAAATCGCCGTGTTTCGGTTGACGCGAGCCACTGGCGACCCGTGCGCGTCGTAGCACGGGCCTCGCCGCCGCGAATTCTCGCTCGTAGTGCGTCCTGCTTTACATTGGTTCCAGGCATCACGTGCTCCTGGACCAGCCACGATCCAAAAGCCATTGCGAGTGCAAAGAGGAGACCGGGTAACATCAACCGGTAAACACTCTGGCCGGAAGCCCACCACGCAATCGCTTCATGTCTTCTTGCGAGCAGGGCGTACGTGACCAGCACGGAAATCAACATCGTGGCGGGAAAGAGCTCTACCGTAATGAGTGGCAAAAGAAACAACAGATATCTCGCAACCAAACCAACGTCCGTGTGATTCACCGCGATGAATCGCCACAGTTCAAATAAAGTGAAGATGTTGAAGATGGCAACCAGCGCGACAAAACACACGATGAAAGTCACCGCCAACGAACGAAAGAGTGTTGCGTCCATCAGGTTCGGAAACCTTAAAGCGGAGAAACCGCGGTGTGCAGCCTGGCGTGCGGTAGCGACCGGGACAGCGGCTTTCGATTTCAAAGAAAGAATTGAAGGCGAAGAGATAAATGGAACTCGCTGCGTCAGCAAAAACAGCAAACTCAAAGCGAATACAAATCCCGTGGCCAGCCATGGTCCAATGTAAGGCGACACTGTGCCAACCCGCGACAGCGACTCTCCGAGCAGTGAGGTCAAGTAATAAATAATGACTACGATCAGCGTCAGCAACACACCGACACTTCTGCCTCCACGCCGTATTCGTAAACCCAGCGCCGCTGCTAACAGTGAAAAGAAGAATGGGGCCACTGAAAGAGCCCCTCGGCGATTGAGTATTCTTATCGCTTCTTTTTGCTGGGCTTGTGATCCGAAAGCCACTCGCTCACGAAGTTCACTCCAATCCATCCCATCGGCGTTCGTGTCGCGCTGGTTCAGTCGCCGCACGATGTCCCCACGGCCTGTGTTAATGGAAAACCTTAACTGCTCCGAACGTTCGACGACATACGACTTTTGATCTTGAGTGGGTGGCGCGACCGCGGCAGAATTCTGCGTAGTCGAGCTGGGAAACTTCGTGGAGAGCACGTCAGTTAAAACAAGCTCTGACTGCTCGCCTGATGAGTCGATTCGTCCTGAACGAGCGGTGTAGACCTCGGTGCGATCGGTGCGCTGCGCGAAAATGAAAACACGTCCCCACGTGCCCCGCTCTTTATCGCCGTCACGGACGTAGATCACGTACCGCGGGAGCGTGCTGAAGGTTCGAGGCTCGACTGGCGAATCGAGTTTTGCCAGTGCTCCTTGAAGCGCGATGCGCTCGAGATCTCTGGCCGCCTCCGGCGCTTCCTTCAGGTGCAGGTAGGTCGTGACGCCGCTCAACATCAAGCCGACCAGCAATGCAGGCCAGATCATCGTCCATGAGCCGACACCGGCGGCACGCATCGCGACGATCTCGCTATCGCTTCCCATGCGCGAAAAGCCGATGATGATTCCCGCAAGAGTAGCTAAAGGGATTGAAAACGTTAGCACACCCGGCAGCAGTGCGGCGCCGATGGAGCCGAGCAGCGTGAATGGTAAGTCAGCGTAGACGACGAGCTCAGCGAGACGCGCAGACTGTTGCGCGAAAAGAATTGCCGTGAGCAGCAGCAGCGAGAGGATGATATAAGGCGCCATCGCCCCGATGATGTACCGGGGGATTAGGAAGATCCTGAGGTTAAAGTTCTTCTTTAACATCAATCATGCAAATCTTGCAAATCCTGAAATCCCGTCCAATTAATTTGCCGGCCGAACTCTTGGCATTCGTTCAAGAACACGGCCAATCAATTGAAAAGTTAATTCAGCCATCTCTCGCTTTGTAACCTTCGAGACTTCCCTCGCCTCCTCCGCAAACTTAGCCGGCGGTAACTTCTCAGTCGTTCGTAAATGCGTATGCAGACGTTTGGAAACCGCGCCGCCGCGACCATTGCTGCACTGAGAGCAACGAAGAGACAAGTCTGCATCAAGGTAAACTGCCTCGTCATCCGTGAAAGCTCGATGGCAGTTTGCGCAGGTACGCAAATCAGGCAAGAGGCCCTCGAGTTTCAAAAGCCACACCTCAAAATAACGCAGCACTGACTCGATATCTTCCGGACTCTCCGAGACCGCGTCAAAGCAAGCTAGCGCCATCCGGAAGAGATTGTCATTCGCCTGGTGCGGTGGTGAAAAATCAATGAGGAGATCTCCCATGTAGGAGAAGCCAGATAAAACCGACGCATTGGAAGAAAGGTTAAAGCGTGACTTTAAGATCTCAGTCTGGCGGAACGACACGAGTTCCCGGTGCTCTTTCTCGTAGTAAGTAAGATTAATCAGGGTGAAGGGTTCAAGCGAGGCGCCGAAACGGTTCTTCAGTTTTCTACAACCCTTGGCGACTCCTCTGATCAATCCTGCTGAGCGACTCAGACAAACGACAATCTTATCAGCCTCCGCCAAGTTGTAAGTGCGCAGGATCAGGGCCTCGGTTTCGAATAAAGCCATTTGGCGGTCACGGGATGAAGTAAAGGATCCAGCTCAGCACCAGGCCAATCGCCATGAACTCCACAAAAACTTTGACGCCGTAAAGCCATCGCTCTCGCGTTGTGTCTTTCGCCATGGCCCCGAATACGATGGAAGCAAGAGCCGCAAATAAAGTCATGATGAAGAAATGTCTCAAGACTTCCTCCCTGCGGCGATATCAAACGCATCGAGCGTAGTCAGATAATTCAGGAGTCCGGATATTATCAGGAAGATGTAGCCATATTCATACGTTACGCGCGCGGCTTGTTGTGGATCTTCAGTAAAGCCTACTCCCAGCAACCAGCAAATGATGTAAAGAGCCCCGTTTCCGAGATTGCCAACCATCGGCGGGAGCCGCAGGAGACCTGACACGAAGTCCGGGATGTTAGATAGGTCGTACATGTGCCCGCCCATCAGCATGCCGAGGGAAAAGCCAACGTAAACCGCGCCTCCCATCAGGATTGCTCGAACCCATCGTCCAAGCAGCAAGTGCCCGGCGCCGGGGATAAACCAGGCTGCCAGTCCAATCAGCCAGGCCGAGCTGGGTGCTGCATCGATTTCGTCGGCCCGCATGCGTTCAGTCTTAACCAAGCTTTACCTCCAAATGTTCAGGTAGATGATTAAGGTTGTACCTTAAGAGAAAGTTCCTCGCAAAGCCGCAAAGCCGCAAAACGTTGAGCATTCACCTTAGCCGTCGGCATCGCGACCTCTAACATCTCACCTTAGCTTTTTACAGGATTGACATGATTTTCAGGATTGACATGTAAATCCTGTGAATCCTGTAATCCTGTCGAATATCAATAAAGCAAATACGACTCTCGCAATTCTTTAAACTCGGTGAGTGGCGTTTTTGTTTCTTCAGCAATCACTTCAAGCTCGATTCCCTTTTCAAACGCCTCTCTAATCTTCGCGGTTCCGCTGATCACGTCGAACGGGTTCTTATCGTAAACATATTCGTACGGCGGCTCCTTCCAACGAAACTCGCCCGGGTACATATCGTGCGCAAACTTCGCCATAGCAATACCCGCAAGCCAGGGCTCGAATACATCCCTGTCTACGACATGAATCTGCACGCCGCCACAACTAACTCCCGCATGCTTCTGAAATGTTGGTTGAAACACACAACTCCTGAAAAACACGCCCGGCAACCCAAGCCCGTTCAGTCGATCTGCATAAGCATCCGGATCGATGTAAGGCGCCCCGATCAGCTCGAATGGCTTTGTTGTTCCCCGTCCTTCAGAAACCTGCGTGCCTTCGAAATGAACCGTGCCCGGAAACACTGTCGCGGAATCCAGAGTCGGCATGTTCGGTGACGGCAGCACCCACGGCGTATCCGTATCGTCGTGCCAAAACTCCCGCTTCCACCCGTTCATTGGAATCACTTCCAGATCACAGTCGATCTTAAAGTGTTCGTTGAACATTCGTGCCAGTTCGCCGACCGTCATTCCGTGACGCGTAGGCAGCGGAAACTGTCCCACAAACGATGCATATTCAGGTTCGAGAATATTTCCTGCGACGCTCGCGCCGTTGATTGGATTGGGCCGATCACAAACAACGACTCGCTTCCCTAATCTGCGTGCTGCCCGCATACAATTCGCCAGCGTATAAACAAAGGTGTAGATGCGGCAGCCGACGTCCTGCATATCAAAGATCAGCACATCGACATCCTGGAGCATCGCGTCAGTCGGTTCTCTCGTTTCGCTATAAAGCGAATGCACCGGCAGCCCGGTCTTGCGATCGATGCCGTGCCCGGTTTCGATCATGTTGTCCTGAACGTCGCCGCGAATTCCGTGTTGTGGACCAAACAGCGCGCGTAGCTCAATGCCCGAATGCTGGTGCAACAGATCAGCGGCGTGCTGGTAACCGTGGTCTACAGATGCCTGGTTGCAGATCAATCCGGCGCGTCCCTGCACTGAACTTTCTTCAAGTAATCTCTCAAGTCCGAGTTCAACGTGCTGCACTGATTTTTTGAAGATTTCTCTTTCGAGAGTTAAAGTCATACTTGAGTTCTCCGTTAGCACGATTTACAAGCTGTTTCAGTAAACACGATTTACAGGATGTTTCAGGATTTGCAAGATGTCTGATCTGAATCTTGAAACATCCTGTAAATCCTGTCTATTAACCGCACAACACTGATCCGCCATTCACGTTGAGCACCTCACCTGTAATGTGATCCGCCCAATGGGTGCACAGAAACACGATTGGTCCGGCAATCTCCTCCGGCGTTGCAGGCCGGCCCAGAGGAATCGTTTTGATAATCGACTCGAGCCTGGCCGGATCGGAGTAAGCTCCTTCACTCATCTCGGTTTGGACCCAACCGGGCGCGACACAGTTCACGTTGATCCCAAAGGTCGCCAGTTCCGGCGCAAGAGATTTAGTGAACGAGATCTGTCCGCCTTTCGATGCCGCATAGTTGGAAACGTTAGCTTCCCCACGCTGCCCGGCTGTCGAACTAACAATGACGATCCGCCCGAATCTCTGTTTCTTCATTAACGGGACTGCCGCGCGACACACTGACCACGTGCCTTTGAGGTTGATATCCAGCGTCTTGTCCCACAGTTCTTCCGAGATGGACTCAACTGGTCCACCTTCCCAGATGCCGGCATTGCAAATCAGGAAATCGACTCGACCGAAGTGCTCAACTGTTTGCTGAAGCAACTTCTCAGCGTCGCTGAGTTGGGAAACATCTGCCTGAATCGCCAGTGCTTGAATTCCCTGCTCGCGCGCTCTTTTGACAGTCGCCATCGCCGCTTCTTCTTCCTTTACGTAATTGACGACTACGTGTACGCCGAATGAAGCGAGCAGCTCAACGACAGCTTTCCCGATGCCTCGAGAACCTCCGGTGACGAGTGCGACTCGATCCGTCAAACCGAGCTTGGTCATTGATGAATTCATGCAGGAGCGGAGACTGACTCGAGATCTGATTCACGCATGTGTGCGGCCTGGGTCACAAACGACGTGAACAGTCGTTGAGAAAGCGCATCTTTTTCCCAGCCAAGTTCCGGATGCCATTGAACCGCCATCACAAAGCAATCCGGCCGCGGATCTTCCAACGCTTCAATCACGCCATCCGTGGTCCAGGCCGTCGCAACGAGATCAGCGCCAATTGACTCGACCGCCTGGTGATGATGACTGTTGGTCACAGCATCAAGTGTCCCGGCTATCTTCGCCAACTTGCTATTCTCCAGCAGACGCAGGCGGTGAGAGGGACGCCCGCGCGGCACGCCCTGTTCGTGTTTGATCGCTTCCGGTATTTGCGATCTGATGTCCTGAATCAGAGTTCCGCCGCGAGAAACGTTCAGTATCTGCATTCCAAAACAGATTGCGAGCAGCGGTATTTGTCTTCTTTCCACTGCCTCGATGACCAGTAAATCAGTTTCATCCTTGATTGTGTGGACCGAGCCGAGCTCCGGATGAGGTTGCTGACCGTATCGCAGTGGATCCACGTCGGAGTCGCTGCCGGGCAGCAGGATGCCGTCTAACCCATCAACGATTGAGTCAATGTAGTCGGAGTTTGGAATCAGACTGATGTGCACGGGAGCGCCGCCGGCAGCCTCGACGGCTTCGCTGTAGTGGCGCGAAAGATAGAATCGATCAGTTGCGTGTTCAATGCGCATCGTGATGCCGATGCGTGGTCGTCGTTTGTTCATAGTTTCATTTCCGATTGCCAACGCGAATTGCCAATTTTATGAATTCATTCATCAAATGCTTTCCAATCGGCAATTGGCAATCCGCAATCGGCAATCTATCATACGCCCTCCTTGACTTGCATTGAAACGAATTCCTATAGTCTCATTCAAAGAAGCATGCAGAAAGAAAACAATAGGGTGCGCAGCACTACGGTGCTGCTCGTACGCAAAGACGCTCACGTCGCACTCGCGGGAGACGGGCAGGTAACGCTGGGCGAAACTGTGATGAAAGCCAGCGCGAAAAAGGTCCGGCGTCTTTATAACGATCAGATTTTAGCGGGCTTTGCGGGAGCAACTGGAGACGCCTTTGCGCTTTTGACTCGATTCGAGAGCAAGCTCGAGCAGTATCACGGTAACCTCGAGCGCGCCGCGATTGAGCTCAGCAAAGAGTGGCGCACGGATAAGATGTTGCGTCATCTCGAAGCGCTGTTAGTCGTCGCCGATAAGAAGGGTTCTTTTCTTCTGTCAGGAAATGGTGACGTCATCGCGCCCGATGAGGGTGTGCTGGCGATTGGATCCGGTGGCTCTTACGCTTTAGCCGCCGCGCGTGCACTGATTAAAAATACCGATCTCTCGGCTCGCGAAATTGCTGTAGAAGCGCTGCGGATTGCTGGTGAGATTTGCATTTATTCAAATCAAAATATCGTAGTAGAGGAACTGTAATCCACAGATTACACAGAATCTGCGTAATCTGTGGATAAATAAGACAATGGTTATTTATTTGGCTGGAGAAGTAGACGAAGAAGCGCGGCTCGACGAGATGTCGCCTCGTCAGATCGTGACCGAACTCGACAAGCACGTCGTGGGACAACGTAATGCAAAACGTGCGGTAGCAATCGCTTTGCGAAATCGCGTGCGGCGCCAGAAGTTGCCACCTGAAATGGCAGTCGACGTGATGCCCAAGAACATCATCATGATCGGTTCCACCGGTGTCGGCAAAACCGAGATCGCACGTCGCCTTGCGCGCATGTCCAACTCGCCCTTCCTGAAAGTGGAAGCTTCAAAGTTTACCGAAGTCGGATACGTCGGGCGTGATGTCGAAAGTATGATTCGCGACCTCACTGAGATCTCGGTTGAGATGACTCGACAGGATAAGATCGAAGAGGTCGCCGAAAAGGCAGAACTGAACGTCGAGGAGCGAATCCTTGACTTACTGCTCCCTCCACCACGTTCGACTTCAAGTTTTTACGACTTCGATGCCGAGACCGGCGAGGAACAGTCGACTGAACTGGATAGTCCCGCGCGCGACGAACAATTTCAAGGAACGCGCGAAAAGCTTCGCACTAAACTACGCAGCGGCAAGCTCGACAATCGTTTAGTGGAACTGGAAGTCAGAGAGAAGAACTTTCCCGTGATCGAACTAGCGGGTCCGCAGGGCGTCGAAGAGATGGGCATCAACATGAAAGACATGTTGGGCAACTTATTTCAGGGACGCACGAAACGACGCAAGATGCGCGTTGATGAGGCGATGGAATACCTGATGCAAGAAGAGGAAGAGCGCCTCATTGATATGGACCAGGTGGCACGCGGGGCCATCGAGCGAGTTGAGAATTCGGGAATTATTTTTCTCGACGAGATCGACAAGATTGCCGGTAGAGAGTCGGGACATGGTCCGGACGTCTCCCGCGAGGGAGTGCAGCGCGACATTCTTCCCATCGTCGAGGGAACAACGGTCAACAGTCGTTACGGAATGGTCCGCACCGATCATATTCTCTTCATCGCGGCGGGCGCATTTCACGTTTCAAAGCCGTCTGACTTGATTCCCGAGCTGCAAGGCCGCTTTCCGATTCGCGTCGAGCTCGAGTCACTCACCATCGAAGACTTCAAACGAATTCTGACTGAGCCGCGCAACGCGCTCATCAAGCAGTACCAGGCAATGATGGAAACGGAAGGCGTCACGATCGAGTTTACTTCAGACGCGATCGACTCCATCGCTAACTTCGCCGCGCAGGTCAATCAACAGACTGAAGATATCGGCGCTCGTCGCCTGCAAACGATCATGGAAAAACTGTTGGAGGAGATCAGCTTTGAAGGGCCCGACCTCGATCCGAAGCACCAGCGTATCGATGCAGCTTATGTCTCAGGCATGCTTTCCGAAACTGTGAAGGACCAGGACCTCAGTCGTTACATTCTGTGAAGCAACGGCCTAACCACAAAGGCACTAAGTCACAAAAAATCAGCATGGCTCAGCTAAGCACGATTTTGTGTCTTTGTGCCTTGGTGGTTAGTACCGGATGCGGGAAACGAAGACCTCCGCTGCCTCCGGTGGAGCGAGTGCAGCAACGCACCGAGTTTCTGTCCGGCGCGCAACAAGGTAACGAAGTAATCCTCAGTTGGCCTGCGCCGCGACGAAATGCGCCGGACAGCAGCGTGCAGAGCATCAGACGCATCGACATTTACCG
>JBKPJS010000176.1:0-9882 GCA_046730815.1 Acidobacteriota bacterium | reverse complement strand
ACTCTTCGGCAGGATCGCCAGTCCTTTCATACGTGCGCCGAGACTCACGTTCTTTAGTCCCGCACTTTCAATGAGCGATAACTCAAACCCGGCTTGCGGCACGAGACGCGTTTCCAGCCCGCGCGCAGTGCCGACAAAGTGCACTTTCGAACTCGCATCGCGCCGCATAATTTCCTGGGCCACCGCGATGCCTGGATAAATGTGCCCGCCAGTGCCGCCGGCGGCGATCAGTACTTTCATTGTCAATTGCCAATTGCCGGTTGCCGATTTAGGCGCTCTTCATAGCTCTGCTGTAAATTGGCAATCGGCGATCGGAAATCGGCAATGGTTCCGCTTGCGTGCTGCGAGACGTTGAGCAAAATCCCAACGGCTGCGAGTGTCGGCACCAACGATGAACCGCCGTAAGAGATGAACGGCAGCGGTATCCCTTTGGTCGGCACGAGGGAAAGCACGACGCTAATATTAAAGAGCGCCTGGGCCACGATGCTGGTGACGATTCCGAGACTCAACAACATTCCAAACCTGTCGGGCGCCAGCAAAGCCGTGCGGACGCCGCGCCACAGAAAAAGTGCAAACACTAAAATCACCGCGATTGCGCCGACTAAGCCAAGCTCCTCGCCAACGACTGCAAAGATAAAATCCGAGTGAGCAAACGGAAGAAAGAGCATCTTCTGCTTGCCCTGGGCGAAGCCGAGACCGTTCGTCCCTCCCGATCCGATCGCGATCAGCGACTGGACCACCTGAAAACCTGCCCCTTGCTGATCGGCCCAGGGATCAAGAAATGTGATCAGACGTTTCAGACGAAACGGCACAAAGATAAGCAATCCTGCCGCGACGACTAACGCGGGCGCAGCCGCCATCGCCAAATGAAGTACACGTGCTCCAGCGGTGTAGATCACCACCGTGAAGATCAACACCAGCATCATCGCGGTGCCAAAGTCAGGTTCGATTACCACGAGCGCTGCGAGCCCTCCCGTCACGACACCACAAGGAATAAAAGTTCGCCAGAAGTCTCCTTCCTCACCGGCGCGCTTCTCCAGGAAGTACGCGAGGAAAATAGTCAGCGAGAGTTTTGAGACTTCCGATGGCTGGAGAGAGAAGCCGGGAAACTTCAACCAGCGATGCGCGCCATTTGTGCTGCTAAAAGCAAACACGCCCAGCAAACCGATCGTGCAAAGAATCAACAGGCCGTAGACGATGCGACGGCTTTTCAGTTGTTGATAGTTGAACTGCATGGCAAGCAACATCACGAAGAAGCCGATTGCTACCCACGCTCCCTGCTTGATCACGTAATAGAACTGATTACCGTTCTCCTTTTGGGCGATGACGGCTGACGCGCTGTAGACCATCACGACGCCAAAGAGCGCGAGGCCCGTGGTCGCCGCGAACAGCCATTTGTCTGGAGCAAGTTTTCGAGCCATGTCATCATCCACAGATTGATCTGTGTTATCTGTGGACCGCCTTTACTTCGTCTTTGAACACCTTCCCGCGGTGTTCGAAACTCTCAAACATATCGAAGCTCGCACACGCCGGAGCCAGCAGCACAACGTCGCCTTTCTCGGCGGCCGCGAACGAACGCGCGACCGCGTCTTTCATGTCTTGCCCACGCTCGTATGGAGCGAGCTCACCCAACTCAGCAGCGATGGTCTCTGCATCTTCGCCGATGAGCACCAGCTTTCTGACTTTCGCGCGAACCAATGATTCAAGCGGCGCGTACGGAGCTTTCTTTCCTCGGCCACCAAGAATTAGAACGACTTTCCCCGGCTCCTGCGCGAACGCTTCGAGCGCTTTCAACGTCGCATCAACGCTCGTCGCTTTCGAGTCGTTGTAAAACTTCACTCCTTCGATCTCGGCGACGAACTCGAGCCTGTGCTCCACTGGATCGAATCGTTTCGCAGTCGCATTCATTGTTTCAATTCCAGCACCTGCCGCAAGCCCCGCTGCGAATGCTGCCGCGACGTTTTCAACGTTGTGCAGTCCGCGCAGCTTCATCTCGTCAACACGCAACAGAACCTGTCCCTGGAACATCAGTTCACGCCCGCGCAGGAACACGCCGTTATCGAGCTCTTGCTTCACACTGAAGTTCATCACTTTCGCTCGTAATCCACTCGCCCATGATGAAACTGTTGGATCATCAGCATTCAGCACTGCCACATCTTCGGCCGTCTGGTTCATGAAGATGCGATGCTTTGCTGCTGCGTAGTCGTTGAATGTTTCGTAGCGATCCATGTGATTAGGCGTCACGTTCAGCACAACTGCAATCGACGGATGAAACGTCTTGATGGTCTCCAACTGAAAACTCGAAAGCTCCGCGACCGTCCAACCATCCTCGCGAGAAGTCTCGACCATCGAGATCAGCGCCTTACCGATGTTGCCACCAACCTGCACCGTCAATCCTGCATCGCGCAGCAGCTCGCCGATGAGGGACGTGGTCGTGGTCTTGCCGTTGCTGCCAGTGATGGCGATGATGCGTCCTTTCAAATAGCGCGATGCGAGTTCGACTTCGCCGATGACTTCCGCGCCGGCTCGCTCGGCGTAACGAATCGGAATGATGTTCGCCGGAACACCAGGACTAACGACGACCAGATCAAGTTGGTCGAGCAGCCAGCTCGGCGGTTGGCCCGGCAACAAACCGACACTGGATTCTTTCAGCGCCAATGCTTCGGGCGTCCATTTTTCAATTGGCTTCTGATCACTCAGCGCGACCACCGCGCCCTGGGCCAACAAGAATTTCGCGGCCGCAATCCCACTCCGCGCCGCCCCGATTATCAAAACTTTCTTGCCACTAAGAAGCACAAAAGGCACTCACCTGAGTTTCAATGTCGACAGACTCAACAACGCAAACAAGATCGCCAAAATCAAAAAACGAAAGACGATCTTCGACTCCTTCCAATCCTGCATCTCGAAATGGTGATGCAAGGGCGTCATCTTGAAGAGACGCCGACCGGTGCCGGTCGTGCGTCTCGTCATTTTGAAGACGCTCACTTGCAGCATCACCGACATTGCCTCAATCACAAACACACCACCCACCATCAGCAACATGAACTCCTGCTTCGTCAGCACCGCGACCGTTCCCATTGCGCCCCCGATCGCCAGACTACCGACGTCGCCCATAAAAACCTGCGCGGGCGGCGCGTTGTACCAGAGAAAGCCGAGACTCGCCCCGGCCATCGCTCCGCAAAATACGGTCAACTCCGCTGCTTCTGGGCGGTGCGTCAAATCAAGATATCCGGCCCATCGTGCGTCGCTGCTCAGGTAGGTGAAACCGGTCAACGCGGTCATCGCGATAAACGTGACACTGATTGCGAGTCCATCCAGGCCGTCCGTAAGGTTCACTGCATTCGACGATCCCAACAGCACGACAATGATCAAGAGCAGATAAATATAAGGACCGATAAAACTCTTTCCGAACGGATCGGCCGTCGCTTTGAAAAACGGAATGCTGAAATTCCACGAATAACCAGTGCCGCCCCAGAACCTCGTGGACGTGAAAAGCACGGCCCAAACAAGTACCGCAACCAGCAATTGGGCCAACAGCTTTTGTCGTCCAGTCAATCCCAAACTTCGCTTCTTTGCCATCTTCGAATAGTCGTCCACGAAACCGATGGCTGCAAAGAGCAATGTCGCGATCATTGCAATCCAAACGTAAACGCTCGAGAGCTTCGCCCACATGAGAGTCGAGATGAGAACCGAGCCGACGATCAGCACTCCGCCCATCGTTGGCGTGCCGCGCTTAACCATGTGCTCCTTTGGCCCTTCTTCGCGAATCTGCTGGCCCACGTTCCACTTCTTCAACGCGTCGATGAGCGTGCCGCCAAAGAAGAGTGAGATCAGCAAGGCGGTAATTGTCGCGTAGGCGGTGCGAAAGGTGACGTACTGAAAAACATTGAGGGCCTTTACGAGATACCACTCCTTGTCCTTGAAATGCATGTAAAGGAGTTCGTAAAGGAAGTAGTAGATCATTTAGTTCGACAACCGTTTTGAACAGGATTTACAAGATTTTCAAGATTTACATGTACATCTTGAAAATCTTGTAAATCCTGTCCAAACTAACCGTCGTCTTCTCCAGCCAAAGGAAATCGATCACGCAACGCTTTCACAATTCTGTCCGTCGCCACGCCACGCGAGCCCTTTATTAAAATCAGATCGCCCTCTCGCACTACTTTGATCAACTCCTCAGGAACATCATCCGAAGAATTGAAAAACTTCGTCGCGGAAAGCCCTGCCTCTTTTGCCCCCGCAACGATCTCTTCCCCAAGTCCACGCACTCCCCACAGCAAATCAATCCCGCTGCCCGCGATCTCTCGGCCAACGTCTCTGTGTAACGAGGCCCCATCAGGTCCGAGCTCGAGCATCTCTCCCGCGATCACTATCCGTCGTTTACGCGCCTGACCTGTTTCCGCCATCGTCCGCACCATGTTCAGCAACGAACGCGGATTCGAGTTGTACGAATCGTCAATCACCGTGAAACCCGCCGCGAAATCAAAAACTTCACCACGCATCTTTGGTGGTTGCGCAGTTCTCAGAGCTCTCGCGATCTCTTCCGGAGGTATCGAAAACGCGGTGCCCACCGCCGACGCCGCCAGAGCATTGCTGAGATTATGACGTCCGCTCATCGATAGAGACGCTTGCGCTTCTCCCAAAGGCGTTCGCAAACGAAACTCAATCTTCCCGAGGAATCGCGTGTCAATCTCAGTTGCGGAAACGTCCGCGGCATTGTCGATGCCAAACGTCACCGTCCTACCCTGGTGCTTGTCGCGCATCTTCATCACCAACGGATCGTCGGCGTTCAGGATCGCGGTGCCATCCGGCTTCAGTCCCTCAATCAATTCCGCTTTCGCCGCGGCGATGTTTTCAATCGTGCCGAGATACTCGAGATGCACCGGCGCCACCATCAGCTCCACAGCGACGTCCGGCGGTGTAATCCGGCAAAGCCGCTGAATCTCGTGTGTCGGCGACGACATTCCCATCTCCAGCACCGCGAGATCGAATTGATCCGGTGAATGGTCCTCGCTGACCATGCGTAAAACTGATAACGGCAGCCCCAAACCGTTGTTGTAATTACGCTCGCTCTTCAGAACGCGATGACCGGCGCCTTTCAGAACGTGTGCCGTCAACTCCTTTGCAGTCGTCTTTCCTGCGCTGCCGGTAATCGCAATAACCGGTTTGCCCCAGGCCATGTACACGCGATGCGCGAGTTGCTGCAATGCTGCGATAGCGTCGTCAACTAACAGCAATCGATCCTTCATCCGTTCGAGATCCGGATCACCGTTGACACGATCCGCGCGAGCGACCGCGGCGATTGCACCGTGCTCGAACGCGTCGGCGATAAAGCGATGCGCATCGACAAACTCACCATTAAAACCGGCACGGGCGTAGTCCTTTTGCGATAGCGCGAAGAACAGGTCGCCCGCGCCTATGGAACGCGAGTCGATGGAATAATCTCTGATTTGTTTGTCAAACATCTCGGCGCTGACGCTCGTGGCATTCGCGCCCATCAAATCCGCTGCCTCTCCAACCTTCACGTTATTACAGCCTCTTCTCGCTCGATCGATTCTTCCTGCGAAGGCGTGTTCGTGCTAACTGGTTCGAGCAGGCATTCAACCAACTTTGAAAGCGAGCTCTGGTTCATCGAAACATTTGCCAAAACTTCGGCATAGCTTCCAACGCGACCAGCGGCCGGACTCGCGTCACCAGTCGAGCAATCTTTTGGGGGATGTTGTGCCCGGAGGGTTGAACGCCGGCTGCGTAGTCGTCTTCGGCAGTCAGCAATGCCGTAGTTTACGTCATCTTCGAGAGTTTCTTCATCTGCCGGGTATGACAACTTCACTGCAACCTCCCAAAATCAATGTATACAAGTTGCCCTGTACTCACTTCTGAACCTGCCGAGGGACTTTGTTTCAACACCCTGCCTTCGCCACGCGCTTCAACCTGCAATCCCAGTTGCGCGCAAGTCCGCGCCACATCGCGCACGCTGCGCCCGCGCAGGTCAGGCATCAGCATCGACTTCCTGCTTGCTACAGCGTAGACAACTTCTCCGCCTCGTCCCCCGTTGCTATCCACGGTCGGCAATGTGGCTTTCCGCTGTTGTTCCGTTTCGATTTGCTCATCACGCAGCTTGGCCGTGCGTTCCGGATCCTCATTAACTTGTGCGATCAGGTCCGGCGCTGACTTGGTTTCAATGTCAGGCATGACGCCGAGCGACGGCAGGATCTGTTCGGCAACTTCACGAAAAACCGGCGCGGCGACGTCGCCGCCGTGATAAGCGCCACTCGGCTCATCGATCACAACGATGATTACGACTTGCGGATTGCTCACCGGCGCGAAGCCGACGAACGAGCCGACAAATTTCGTCGAGGAATAGGTCTTCGTTTTAGGATCGATCTTTTGCGCTGTGCCGGTTTTTCCTGCTGCTGAATAACCATCCAACTGCGCTTTCTTCGCAGTTCCGTTCAGCGTCACTCCTTCCAGCATTCCTCGCAAAGCGATCGCAGTCTCTGCACTGAGCACGCGTCGCTGTTCCGGTTCGGCGCGATAGACAACGGCGCCTTGAGTATCGCGGACCTCGCGAATTAAATGCGGCGCAATTCGCACACCATCGTTTGCCAGCGCACCAAACGCCGCAACCATCTGCACCGGCGTCACACCAACTTCCTGGCCGATGGCGAGAGAACCAATCGAAGAAGGCTGCCAGCGTTCGACCTTCCGCAGAATACCCGCGGTTTCACCTGGCAACTCGATCCCGGTGCGCGAACCAAAACCAAAGCGCTTCATGTACTCGTACATGGTTTCGTCGCCGACCCGCATTCCGAGTTTGATCGCGGCCACGTTGCTCGACTTCGCCAACGCCTCGGCTATAGTCAATGAACCAAACGGATGATGATCGTGGACCACGCGTCCGGCGACGGTGATCGCGCCCATCTGGCAATCGATTCGATCGTCGACTCTTGCGAGTTTCTTCTCGAGCGCTGCAGAAAAAGCGACGACCTTGAACGTCGAGCCCGGTTCGTAAATATTCTGGAGCGCCCAATTCGATCTCGCTTCGGGCTTAGTGTCCGCGACCTTATTCGGATCAAACGTCGGAGCATTGGCGAGCGCTAAGATCTCCCCACTTCGAGGATCGAGCACGATCACCGAGCCTGACTTTGCTCTTGAATGCTGGACGGCAGCTTGTAGCGCTTGTTCTGCCTGATACTGAATCGACTGATCGATCGTCAGCACCACTGTCTGGCCCGGCTTCGATGCGATCTCGTAACTCTCATACGGCTTGCCGTTAGCATCTTTCTCCAGAAACAGCCGACCTGGTTTTCCGGAGATCCTGGCGTTATAGGACTGTTCGAGGCCGCCGAGACCTTGTCCATCGAGTCCAACGTATCCGAGCACGTGCGCGGCCAGTGGACCATTCGGGTAATAACGCTTGGGCTCGAGTCGTGTTTGAATCCCGGGAAGATTCATCGCAACGACTTTGTTGGCGCGATCTGCGTCCAAACGCCGCGCAATCCAGATGAACCTTCGCTTCTCTTCCTGAGCTTCGCGAAATTCTTTTGCGAGATCCGCATGCTTCATGCCCAGCGCTTGAGCTACTTGCTGAGCAGTGTGATCCAGCGTCTCTGCATCGAGACCTTCAGGATCGAGAAACAACGAGACTGTCTGTACGCTGCGCGCAAGCTGGCGCTCTTGCCGGTCCAACAGCTCACCACGCTGCGGGGTTGTTTCAATTGAATTTTGTTGTTGTTGGCGGGCGCGGTTGGCGAGTGCGTCGTATTGCGAGAATTGCAGGTAGACCAATCTGGCACAGACCAGCAGCATCCAGAAGGCAATAAAAGCCGCGACGAAAACCGCGCGGCCTGGTGAAACATCCGGTCTCGATTTTGATCGAGCAATGAGGCGTCCCAACATCACCTACTTGTTTCTCCCTAACCAGTAGCGTGATGAGGACGCTTTGTATTAGCTGCAGATCAACGCAGACCTCCGCTGATCAGCGTTTATCCGTGTGCATCTGCGGCTTATTTCCGATTTGACCCGGCCGCGCAGGCTTCAATCCCAATCGCCGCGCCGCAGGCTCGAGTTTGTCGGGCGCGACGGCACGCTCTTTTTCGAGAGCAAGTCGCTGGTTCTCTTCCAGCAACCTCTTACGCTCAGTGCGTAAGCTCTCGTTCTCGTAACCGAACTGAACGGCAGCGAAGTGTTGCTTGGCCGCAAAAACAAATCCGCCTGCCAACACCAATCCGCAAAACAACAACAGCGCGAGTCGTGAAAGGGCGGTAACGTCTCGCGTGCGACGGATTTTTGCGTTTAGTTGATGCTCGGGAAATCTTTTCATAAATAGTTATCCGCAGATTTCACAGATTACACAGAACAAAACTTCATCTCTGTAAACTGTGGATAGATCACCTCAAAGCTTGCGGCACGCGCGAAGCTTGGCGCTGCGTGCCCGCGGATTCTCGTCTACCTCGCGCGAGTCTGGCACTACCGGACGGCGCGTCAACACTTCAACTACTTCGCGTGCGCCGCATGAACAAACCGGCAAACGTGGCGGACATTCACAGTGACCTGAAAGCCTTCTCAGTTCGCGTTTGAGGATTCGATCCTCCAGCGAATGAAAACTGATTCCTACAAACCGGCCGCCAGGTATTAAAAGATCGACTGCTGTCTCGACAAATTCTCCCAGCCCTTCGAGTTCGTTATTGACGGCGATACGCAGGGCCTGGAACGTGCGCGTCGCCGGATGAATCTGGTTTCGCTTGTGCCCGCCGGCAGCGGTTCGCACAAGATCTGCTAACTCCGTGGTCGTCGTGATCGGTTTTCCTTGTTCGCGACGTTCCACGATGCGACGGGCGATGCGTCGTGAGTGTCGTTCCTCGCCATATTCAAAAATGATTCTGGCAATTTCCGATTCAGGAAGTTGCTGTAGAAGATCGGCTGCGGTAGCTCCGGCTGTTCGGTCCATCCGCATGTCTAACGGAGCATCGAAACGAAAACTAAACCCGCGTTCGGGTGAATCAAATTGCAGTGAAGAGACTCCCAGATCGACAAGAATGCCCGACGGATCGTGCTCATTCGCTTGCTGCAGAACAGTGGCGACGGCGCGAAAGTTGGCTTGAAATGCACGGAATCTTTCTCCGAAGGTCACCAGTCGTTGTCGCGAGTATTCAAGCGCGGCAGCGTCGAGATCCATGCCGACTACGCGAGTGTCGCCGGAGGATTTCAGAATCCCTTCGCTGTGTCCGCCAAGACCAACCGTGCAATCTACAAAGAGACCTCCTCGCTCAGGAGCGAGGAATTTCAATGTCTCTTGAAGCAGCACGGGGCGATGGGGCGCGCCCCTGCCCCCCAAAGGCGCAGCCATCACCACCGCCCCGTGATCTCGTTCAAAGATCCGTCAATTTCAAATTCCCAGTCTCGCAATCGCAGCCTCGTCTTCTTCCGTGTATGGATCGGCGAGCATGCGAGCTTTGAACTTGTCGAGCTCCCAAACTTCCAAATAGGTCAGGTAGCCCATCACCGCGACGTCTCCTATTACTTCCGCACTCTTGCGCAGCAACGGATGAATCAGCAGGCGACCCTGCCCGTCCATCGTGGCTTGCTGACCAAAGTAGTTCGTTCTGTCAAGGAACTTTCTGCGCGCCGGATCCATCGAGGGCAACAATGAAAGTCTCTGCTCGATCGACTCCCATTCCGGCAGCGGGTAAATCCGAACACAATCACCTGTCAGGCTCGTGATATAAAACTCTTTGCCGTGCTTCTCATCAATGAGGCGCCGGAATTCGGTTGGAATTTTCAGGCGACCTTTGACGTCGATTCGTGCCGTGTAATTTCCTCGCAGCATATTTTCGAGCCTGACGAGAGAGCTTTGGTGGGTGGCCCAAAGGAAAAGTGTTG
>JBKPJS010000175.1:0-15664 GCA_046730815.1 Acidobacteriota bacterium | reverse complement strand
ATGCGGCAGCGTGTACAACGACTGCTCCGCACACAGGAACGCGCCAGCTTGCCGCTTGTCTCGACGTTTCACAGTCTCTGCGTGCGCATCCTGCGCCAGGATGTCGAGAAGCTGAACGACAAGTACACGCGCAGGTTCACGATCTACGATCAGGACGACTCGATTCGCGTTATCAAGCAGTCGATCAAGGAGCTTGGTTACGACGAGAAATACCTCGGCCCGCGTGCGACGCAATCCGCCATCAGCTCTGCAAAGAATCATGGTGAAGATCCAACAGCCTTCGCAGCGCGCGCGGAGTACGTAGACGAGCGCCGCGCGGCAATGGGTACGGTTTACAAGATGTACGAAGATCGTCTGCACGCGAACAACGCGCTCGACTTCGACGATCTCCTGATTAAGGCCGTGCGACTACTACGCGACATCCCGGAAGTTAGGGAGAAGTACAACAATAAGTTTCGCTACATTCTCGTCGACGAATACCAGGACACGAACTCGCTTCAGTTCGCTTTGATAAGCCTGATAACTCAGAAAAGTCAGAACATCTGCGTCGTCGGCGACGAAGACCAGTCGATTTACAAGTGGCGCGGTGCCGACATCAGCAACATCCTAAATTTCGAAAAACACTTCCCTAATACTAAAACCATTCGCCTCGAGCAAAACTATCGCTCCACACAGACAATTCTCGACGTCGCGGGTGCGGTGGTGAAGAACAATCTCGAACGCAAGGGGAAGACTCTTTGGACTTCGAATCCGCGCGGCGGTCGCGTCGGCTACTACCAGGCGTTTGATGCGGAGGCCGAAGCACGCTGGGTGGCCGGCAAGATTGTCGAGCATCGCCGCGATGAGTTCGATATACGCGCAGCGGTGCTCTATCGCACAAACTCACAGTCGCGTGTGTTTGAAGAAGCGATGCGGCGCGCGGGGTTACAGTACAACATCATCGGCGGCTTCTCGTTTTACGAGCGGATGGAAGTGCGTGACATCATCGCATATCTCAAGCTGGCGCTTAATCCAAACGACTCGATCGCGCTCGGGCGCGTCATCAACAGTCCGCCGCGCGGTATTGGTAAACAAACGATCGACGAGATCGAGCGGCGCGCACGTGATTACGAGCTCAGCTTGTGGGAAACGATTGCCGTCGTAATCGAGCAGCCCGAAAACCTCGGCTCACGGGCAATCAGCGCTCTGAAAAGTTTCCGCAGCATCATCAACAAACTCTCTAAGACGGCTGAAACCCCCGACGAGTCCAAAAAAGAACCTGTTTCAGACATCGTCCGCGCGGCGATCATCGAGACCGGTTACGAAAACGCGCTCCGTTCCGAACGAACAGACGAAGCCGAAGGTCGTCTTGAGAACTTGCAGGAACTCGTCAACGCTGCCGTCGATTACGATGAACAAGGAATCGAAGGATTGCGAGAATTCATCGACCACTCGGCCCTGGTCTCTGATCAGGACGATTACAAACGCGATGCGCCTGTCACGCTGATGACCGCGCACTCAGCGAAGGGCCTGGAGTTTCCACTGGTATTCATCGTTGGACTCGAAGATGGCTTATTTCCGCATTCACGCTCGGCAACTGATCGCGCAGAGCTCGAAGAAGAACGTCGACTCGCCTACGTTGCGATGACACGCGCCGAGCGTTACCTGTACGTCACGCATGCGATGAAGCGGCGCGTGTATGGCGAGGAGCTCGCTTCAGAACCTTCGCCGTTTCTGAATGAAATGCCGATCGATCTATTGGAGGATCTCAGCCTCGGCAAATCGTGGCTGTCGTTCGCGCGTGGTTCGTCTGCGATCGATTACGAGCAGGGTGAGTATAGAAAGAGCGGAAGAAGTACACGGGCAAGACTTACGATAGTGCTGATTCGATCGCGGATTTTTTCAAGCAACGCAATCGCCAGTTGGGCCAAACGGCTGGCAGCTTGCCGAATATCTCAAACAAGCACCAGCAATCAAGCTCTCCTTCACCCGCGGGCGACTTCGCGCCTGGCTCTTATGTGAGGCATTCAAAATATGGTCGCGGGCTCGTGCTACGGCGGGAGGGCGCAGGCGAGTCTACGAAGCTCACCGTCAGTTTCCCTGGTTACGGGCAGAAGAAATTAGTCGAGAAATACGCCGGCTTGGAAAAAGCGTAACACGGCTAAAACTAGCTGGCAGTCAACTCAGCGGCGATTTCGTTTGCGTTGAAGATCTTCTTCAGGACCTCCAGCATGCCACGCGAATCCACCGAGATGGCTCGATTCACTGAGGGGTCGTACATGAAATCGCCGACCAGCGATTGAATGTTGCCGTCGAAGATCAAACCCACGAGCTCGCCGTTCTGATTGATCGTCGGCGAGCCTGAGTTTCCCCCGGTGAGGTCGTTCGTCGACACAAAGTTAAATGGCGTACTCAGATTCACAGCACTCTTCTTTTCCAACCAGCGCGGCGGCAGATTGTATGGAAACTGTCGTTTGAACGACTCTGAGCGATCATACAGACCGCCGAGCGTCGTGAACGGCGGGATCTTCTTTCCATTCTCCATGTAACCCTCGACCGCACCATATGACAGACGAAGCGTGAAGGTCGCATCAGGATAAAGTTTCGTGCCCTCGGTCTCGAACAGTGCGCGGGCGATCTTTGCGTAGTTGGTGCGCTCGACGCCGGTTACTTCAGTTTCGAAACGCTTCCGCACTTCGCGTGCTTTCGCATCGATCATCCGGGCAACCTCGATCATCGGATCGTCCGAAGCATCGATCGCCGCCTTGCCGCCCTTGGCCAACTCTTTGCGATACTCCGGATCCGCGAGCTTCGTTCCAGAGATCAATTCGTCGGCGCGTTCCTCAGGGGTCTTGCCGGCGAGCACTTGTTTGGCGAGCGCGTGGTCTGCGCCCAAAAGCTCGACCATGAACCCAAGCGAATCTGCCAGTTTCAATTTTTCAAAGTCTTCGTGTATCGGCGCCGGCGAATACAGCCCGAGCTCGAGTGAAGCGCGACGAGCATCCGTGTACTCGGGCAATCGTTCCGCATTCGGCTTTTCATTCTCGGTTGCAAGCCGGACCAGCGCGCGTGCGTAAGTAAATAAGGTGCTGTTAAAGCCGCTAGCCTGGTCGAAGATCCTGCGCTCGCGAACGTAGGTCGGGTAAGTCTTATGAGCGTTCGCAATCGCATCCCATGCATCGCCATACATCTTCTGCCGTTCGGGGTTGCCCGCGATAGCCTTGCGCAGCGCCTGCTCTTCTCGCTGCTTCCGCGCCATCAGCGCGGGGTCTTTGAGACCCTTAAGTTGTCCGCGGTAGACCTTTAAACTGTTCTGCACACCGTTCAGCTCGTTCTGCGCCTGGCGTGTTTGCTCTTCGCCAAGCGACATGTATTTCTTGAGCACTTCCTCGCGCCGTTCAAGCAGGCGGAGAATGATCGGAATGCTGGTGTCTCGCAGTTGTTCCAAATGGGCAACGGTGTCGAGACGAGAAGTCAAACCCGGATTGCCGGTAACAAAAACGAGACTTCCTTCCTTCGCGCCGGTAGTGGACCACTTGAAGAAGTGGTCCGGATGTACCGGCTGGTCCTTCTCGTAAACACGCACCAATGCCATGTCGATGTTATAACGCGGAAAGTTAAAGTTGTCGGGATCGCCGCCGAAAAAGGCGGCCTGGAATTCAGGCACAAACACGAGCCGCACGTCGGTGTATTTCTTGTAGCGGTAGAGATTGTATTGGCCGCCCTGATAAAGCGTGATGACGTCTGAGCGTAATCCGGTCGCCTTTAGCGACTCGCCTTCAATCGCCGCAATCTCAGCAGTCCTGGCTGCATACGCCTCGGCATCAGTCGCGCCCGCTTTCACTGCTCCAGTCACGCGTGACGTGACGTCTTCGATGCTCATGAGCACGTTCAATTCGAGACTTGGAGCTTTGATCTCTTCGGCGCGCGTCCTCGCCACAAATCCCTCTTTGGCGAGATCGTTCTCCGGTGTACTCACTTCACCAACGATATCTTCGACGACGTGGTAGTTGGTCAGAACGAGACCATTTGGAGAGACGAATGAGCCGGAGCCGCCGTTGTTGAACCTGACGGAGCCGAGCCGGACTTTGTTGAGCCATTCATCGGTAACTTCAAACCCATATTTCTTTTTGATCTCAGCGCGCGGAACGTTATTGAACGGCCACATGCCTTCGTCGGCGAGCGCGGTAATATGAAACGTTTGTAAACCAAAGAGCGCCATGAGCAGCGCAGAAAGCAGTCTTCTAACTTTCATTCCCCATCCCTCACAACAAGCAGTTTTGTCCACAGATTACACTGATACAGGCGAATCTGTGAAACTTCTCTGATGCGCGGATTACTCTTCGCGCTCGCCCCGGTCCTTGAGCCGTATGTATTCATCGAGTGTGAGGTCGGGATAGCCGCGCTCTTTCATCCGCCGAATGTAGGTGGCGCTGACGCCATGATCCCGCAGCCTTACCAACTGTTCGACAGCGAGATTGCTATAGCCGAGTTCCTTGAGTTCTTTGATGAAGCCGGCGCTGACGCCGTGGTCCTTCATCCGCCGCAGATCCTCGAGCGGCAGCCGGACGTAGCCGAGATCTCTTAGCTCAGTCACAAATGTCGTGCTGACGCCGTGATCTCTCAGTGTGATCCACTCGTCGAGTGTCGAGCGATTGTAACCGGCGGAGATGAACTCGTTGATGTAATCGGCAGTAACGCCATGATCCCGCGTTCTGACCAACTCGTCGGGATTGAGATTACTGTAGCCAAGTCCGCCCAGCTCGCGAATGAAGTTGAGGCTGACGCCATGGTCCCTCATTCGTACGACGAGATCGGTACTCTTTACTGAGTAACCCAATGATTTCAGTCCTTGCAGATATTCGAGGCGGACCCCGTGATTACCCATTCTCACGAGCTGTTCGATAGTGGCGGTATCGTAACCCTGCGCTTTCAGTTCATTGATGAGCGCAAAGCCTGTGTCGCTCATGGCCAGTGACAGGAGCTGGTCGTCACTAGCCCTGCCAAAGCCTTGCCGGGCAAGTTCAGCGGCAAACGAAGTGTTAGGACTGAAGGTGAAGTGGCCCGAGCCGTTTCCTTCTTTGAACCAGCCTTCGAAGTTGAATGTGCCGGCGTCGCGTTTGAGTTGGAAGCGAACATTGGCGCCGGACGACATCATTTGTTCGCGCGTGAGGCCAATCAGTTGATCCACGCCGATTCCAAATCCGGTGTTGTTGTAGCTGAACCCGGTGTCGCGTTCACGTCGATACCGCATCGTGAGCTGGACTTTGGCATCGTTCGTCCTGGCTTCGATTAGCCACTGGTTGACGGTGGATTCCTGCGGATTCGAGTAGCTGACTTCGGCAGCCGGGTAGCAGGCCCAGACGAGCATCAGAGTTGCGAACAGGGCGATAAAGCGAATTTTCATGGCAGGCCTCCTGTGAACATTGACTTGGGTGGATCGAACCGTTGGGAAACGGCAGAATACAAGGTGCTCTGTGAAGTAACACCACCCTCAGATGTTTTGTGACACAGGGCAGGCCGGCGAGGCAAGGCCCTGTTGAGGTTTAGCAGCTATGAGAACGCTTGTTGGGCTGCTCCATGGCGGCGGCTTTCGGCTTCATCGTCGCCTCGCTGCCGCACTGCCGGCACAGGTAACTAGCGTCTTTCGAGGTCGCGGGGACTAGCCAAAGACAACCGCACGACTGGCACAAAACTGTTGACCCGAGCAGCCACTCGTTAAAGCGTACTTGTTTCTCGACCCTCATCGGAACCTGCCCCCTGTTCGTTGTTTCGGGTTTTAAAGCGTTGAGTCTTCTAAACTACAAACGATGCGTTTGTTTCAACAAATTGTGGCAGCTTCATGGCGACCACCAAAACGCACTTGCCACAAAGAAGCACAAGAAGCACAAAATTAAAAATTAAGGCATACCCATTGTGCTTTAAGTGCCCTTTTGTGGCTAAAATCAGCACATGAGGCTCAACCAGTTTCCACGGCTGTTGCTTGCCGAGTGGCGCAAGCTCAAGCTCCCCTTCTCCGGCGAAACGATCGTGGTCGCCGTTTCAGGAGGCGCGGATTCGACCGCGCTGCTACTTGCCCTCGACGAGCTTAAAAGTCACAACAAATTAGCCCTGGACATCTGCGTCGCCCATCTCGATCACCGGCTCCGGAAGTCGAGCGCCAGGGACGCAAAATGGGTTGCTGACCTGGCAACCAGGCTCGGTTACCGCAGCGTAGTTGGCCGCAGCAAGGTCGCGGAGGACGCAGAAGCAGCCAGCGACAACCTCGAGCAGGCGGCGAGAAAAGCCCGTTATGCGTTCCTTGAAAGAACTGCGAAAAAAGTATCCGCGGGCTACGTGCTGACCGCCCACACCATGGACGATCAGGCGGAGACAGTTCTCCTGCGGTTAATGCGTGGCAGCGCCGGCGCGGGTCTGGGTGGAATGGAAGCGGTGCGTCCGCTCGCAAAAAATAGCTCGATCAAACTGGTGCGACCCTTATTGTGGGCACGACGGGCGGACACAGAAGCCTACTGCCGGCTTCGCAAAACCGAGTTTTTATTTGACGAAATGAATGATGACGACTCGTTTGCTCGCGTCAAGGTACGCAAACATCTGCTCCCGCTGATGGAGTCGTTCAATAACAAGATCGTCGAAGCTCTCTCCCGAACGGCCGCGCAGTTACGCGAAGACGGGGCGGTGCTTTTCGACGATTCCGGCGCGCTGTTGAAGCGTGCCGCGCTGGATGGTGAAACCAAAACGCCTGCGTTGGACGTAAAGGTACTTTCCGCCGCGCCGTCTGCGCTGCGTCGCAGGGCACTGCGGCAGTGGATCTCCGAAGCCCGAGGCAGCACGCGGAGACTGGAAATGGTTCACCTTTCCTCGGTTGAGAAGCTTTTGGAAGGCAACGTGGGCGGCCGGGTGGTGGAATTACCGAGCGGAGGGCGGGTACGGCGCAAGCGAAACCGGTTGGAGTTTGAGTCTGAAAACGATTGAAAAAGCAGCGGTCAATCTTTATAGTTCAAACTCGGGAACATGCCGCCCCTTTCGCTTTTTTGAGTGTATAGGGAACCTTAGTTGCTAATGTGCATCAAAGGTAGGCTAGTTAGTTGACTTCGGCGCGCAGGGCGTCGAACCGGGACAGCGACAAATGACGCCCTGATAAGTTATTATCGGGGGTCGGAGGCGTTAATGAATTTGAGTTCTACAGCAAGACAGATCGTATTTTGGCTCCTGATAATCGCGGGAGCACTATTGTTATATAAGCTTGTCAATCCGCGTGGCAGTAGCTATCAGAATGTTGATTTAACCAAGCTGGATCAAATGATCCAGAGCGGCACTCTTAAGCAACTCACCGTCAAGCAAAATGAGACTGTAGCGATCGATGTCAACAATCAGGAATATCGCATAGCGTTGTCGAACGACCCGGCGAAGAACGACGTGCTCAAGTCGGCGCGCGAGCTTGTAAACGGCAAACCGCGTGTGGCGAAGGTCGAAGAAGAGTCGAGCGCCAGCTTCATTTGGCCCATGCTAATTACCTGGGCGCCGCTGCTGTTCATCATCGCTATCTGGATTTTCATGCTGCGGCAGATGCAGTCCGGCGGCAACAAGGCTTTGTCGTTTGGTAAGTCGCGCGCAAAACTGCTCAACAACCAGCAGAAGCGAGTAACGTTCAAGGATGTTGCCGGCGTTGAAGAAGCGAAGGAAGAGCTGCAGGAGATCATCGAGTTTCTCAAGGAGCCGCAGAAGTTTCAGAAGCTCGGTGGACGTATTCCCAAAGGCGTTTTGATGATGGGACCGCCGGGAACCGGCAAAACTTTGCTGGCCCGTGCAATCGCGGGTGAAGCAAACGTTCCTTTCTTCTCTATCTCCGGTTCAGACTTCGTCGAGATGTTTGTCGGCGTGGGTGCATCGCGTGTGCGCGACCTGTTTGAGCAAGGCAAGAAGAATGCGCCCTGCATCATCTTCATCGACGAGATCGATGCGGTAGGTCGTCATCGCGGCGCCGGTCTTGGCGGCGGACACGACGAGCGCGAACAGACGTTGAACCAGTTGCTGGTTGAGATGGATGGGTTTGAGTCGAACGACGGCGTGATCCTGATCGCTTCGACGAACCGTCCGGATGTTCTCGATCCCGCGTTGCTGCGACCCGGGCGTTTCGATCGACGTGTTGTGGTATCGAGACCTGACGTTCGTGGACGTGAAGGCATTCTGAAAGTCCACACACGAAAGATCCCGCTGGGTGAAGACGTCGATATCTCCGTGATCGCGCGCGGAACTCCCGGATTTACCGGCGCAGACTTAGCGAACCTCGTCAACGAAGCCGCACTCAATGCTGCTCGTTACAACAAGAAGCTTGTCGCAATGGGCGACTTCGAGTTGGCCAAAGACAAGGTGTTGATGGGCGCCGAGCGCAAGAGCATGGTTATCTCGAACGAGGAGAAGCGCGTCACTGCTTACCACGAAGCCGGTCACACGCTTGTCGGTCTGAAAGTGCCGAATGCGGATCCGGTTCACAAAGTCACCATCATTCCGCGCGGCATGGCGTTGGGCGTAACCCAACAGCTTCCGGAAGGCGATAGGCACAACTACAGCCAGGAATACTTGTTGGGCCAGATCGCGATCCTGATGGGTGGACGCATCGCCGAAGAGACTTTTCTCGGCAGCATCACTACCGGAGCATCGAACGACATCGAACGTGCGACTGAGCTGGCGCGGGCGATGGTTTGCGAGTACGGCATGTCAGAGATGGGTCCGCTCACCTTCGGTAAGAAGGAAGAGCAGATCTTTCTCGGACGCGAGATCGCTCAGCATCGTGATTTCTCGGAAGATACCGCCATCAAGATTGATGATCAGGTGAAGAAGATCGTCACCGCGCAGTTTGAAAGAGCGAAGGCAATCATCGAAGAGAATCGCGACACGATGATCCGGCTGGCTGAGTGCTTGTTGGAGCGCGAGTCGTTGGATGGAGTTGAGATTCGACGGATTGTGGCGGGCTTGCCGCTCAATGAGAATCCGCCGGTTTCGGATTCAGGCAACGACGAAGATCGGCCGCAGCTGAAAGAGCCGACTGCGAAACCGCTCAAGCCGATTCTGCCGCCGATAGCGGGCGGCAATCCGGCCCCTGCCTAAAAACCCATCCACAGATTACGCAGATGTGTGTAATCTGTGGATGAATGACTTCCTGGTACATCAAAGATCGAGTAATGCCCATCGGTGAGCGCACGCTCATCATGGGCATTCTCAACGTTACGCCTGATAGTTTCAGCGATGGCGGTCAGTTTCTCACCGTGGACCAGGCGCTGTCTCATGCTGAACAGATGATTGCTGAAGGCGCCGATATCATCGACGTCGGCGGCGAATCCACGCGTCCGGGCGGAGAGCCTGTTTCCGTTGACGAAGAGATTGAGCGCGTCGTTCCTGTGATCGAAGCGCTGAGACGGACGACTGAGACACCAATCTCTGTCGACACTACAAAATCAGAAGTGGCACGTGCTGCGCTCGATGCTGGAGCAGCAATCGTCAACGACATCTCCGCGCTTCGTTTTGACTTCTACATTGCAGACGCAGTCGCGCGAACGGGCGCAGGACTGGTCCTGATGCATTCTCGCGGCACGCCGGCCACGATGCACCGTCTGCCTCCGGTTGCCGACATCATGGGGGAAGTGACGAGCAGCCTGCGCGCGAGTGTGCACATGGCTGAGAGACGCGGTGTAAAGCGCGAATCGATCGTGATCGATCCGGGTATCGGTTTTGGAAAGACGCAGGAACAGAACCTCGAATTGATCGCGCGGCTCGATCAACTCATCGCTGCCTTCCCTGATTATCCGGTGCTGATCGGCACGTCACGCAAATCTTTCATCGGCCGCATCCTCGCAGATGAATCAGGCACACCCGCGGCGCCCGAAGATCGTCTGCATGGCACCATGGCAACAATCACCGCCGCCATTCTTCACGGCGCCCACATCATCCGCGTCCACGACGTGAAAGCTGCCTCCGAAACGATCCGTGTTGCACTAAGCATCCGTGAAAATCCGCGGCCAATATGAGAGAATCCGGCACCGATGACCAAGCTTCTCCGTCTTTCCCTCTTCATCCTAATGCTCTTATTCGTGTCCGGCTTCGCAGAGTGCTATAAGCCGGTGACGAAGAACCAACTGCCTTCGCGAATCAAAACTGTCGCGGTCCCGGCGTTCCAAATGGAAAGCCCGGCGCTGCGCTACAAGATCGAATCGCGCTTCACCGACGCGGTGATGAGGGAACTCGTGCATCGCGGCCGTGGCCTTCGTGTACAGGGACAACGCGACGGCGCCGACGCAGTGATCGAAGGCGTAATCAAGGGCTTTAACTTTGGCGGTGTGCTGCTCGACGATAAGGGGCGCGCGCGAATTTTCGAAGTGACCGTTACCGCTGCTGTAACCGTCCGCGATCAGACTGAAAACCGCGTGCTTTACGACAATCAGAACTTCGTCTTTCGCGGTGAGTATGAGTTCGCGAGCGACCCGCGCAGCTTTTTTAACGAAGAGGATCCCGCCATTCTCCGCATGTCACGCAGTTTTGCAGAAAGCATCGTCTCAACACTCATCAACGCGGTCGAAGTCGAAAAGAAATGAAAACTCTTTCGCGAACAGAGCTCGAACGTTCTTTGCGTGAAGGACTGCGGCCGCTTTACCTGCTGCTTGGCTGTGAGATCTATTTGCGCCGCGTGGCGGCCCAAGCAATCACTGAAGTAGCGCTGAGCCGCACTCTGCTTCGTGAATTCAATGAATCCAGCTTCAGTCTGTCGAGCGATCCGGTTCAGTCTGCAATTGCCGCTGCCGAGCAGTTGCCGATGATGTCGGACATGCGCGTGGTTCGCATCCGCGACTTCGCCAGATTGCGCGAGGCTGACGAGGATGTTCTCATTCGTTATCTCACCAATCCGTCGCCCTCTACGGTAATGATCTTTACCGCCGATGATCTCGATAAACGAAAGAAGTCTACGAGGGTACTGCTGGACGTTTGTACGATAGTAGAGTTCCCGCCACTCAAGGATGCGGAAGCAAAGGCGTGGGCCAAAACGCGTCTCAAGGAATTGAAGATTACTGCCGACGACCAGGTGTTGAGTGAGATCATCAGGCTGGTAGGAACTGACGTGCAAACGCTCTTCAACGAAGTCGACAAGCTCGCTTCAGCCGCAGCGGATACAGGCCGCATCACTTCGGCACTCGTTGATGAACTAATCGGCCGCACGCGCGAGTTGTCGAATTTCGAGTTAGGCGACCACTTGCTTGCAGGCAATCGCAAACGCGCTCTCGAGACCCTGCATCGACTCCTCGAAGACGGCGCCGAACCAGTGATGCTAGTCGGACTGATCGCCGGCAACTATCACAGGCTCGCTCTTGGTAAACACTTGCTGGCGCGTGGTGGTCGAGAAGAAGTCTTTCGCAACATCTCGCTGCCGCCCTTCAAACGCGACTCTTACATTTCAACTCTCCAGCGCAGCACCGCAAACAAAATCGCGCGTGGCATTCAACTCACTGCCGCTACCGATCTCGCAATTAAAACTTCGCAAGCAACACCCCGCCTTCAACTCGAGATGCTTGTTTGCGAATTGGCTTCTTGATCCGCGCATTTATCCGCGTAAATCTGCGGCCCAAAATCCGGCGACTCAACAATTCGGTTGCACTTTTCAACCAGCGAAATCTCGGGCCCGAGTTCGCTCAACCGTTGCGCCACCCGCTCAATCCAAAAAACTGTAATCGCCTCGCTATAAATCTTTCTTTCGACTTCATGATGATCGAGAAAGCGCAACAGCGCGGATCGCATACGCTCAAGCCCTGCTTCCCTTCCCAACATTTCCACATACCAAACAGCCACGACCAGGTGATCCCGATGTTTGAAGTCGTCCTTGCCAATTTCGCACGCTTCAAAGGCACGCACCACATTCTCGATCTCAGCGTCTGACTGATATGCACTCATTGGTGACTCCTCTCAATAAAAAACCGAGGCGGACCGAAATGTCGATCCGCCTCGGAAGGTTCTTGGATTTGGTTTAGCTCTATTTGCCCGCTTGATTCGCTTGAACCGTCAATCTGGACTTATAACGTGCGGCTGCATTCTTGTGCATGACGCCCTTCTGGACCGACTTGTCGATCACAGAGATAGCATCCGGCAGGATCTGCTGAATCTCCTCACTCTTGCCCGATTCGAGCGCCGCGCGCACCTTTTTGATATAAGTTCTAACTTTGGTTCTATGTCCAC
Organism: Acidobacteriota bacterium; assembly: GCA_046730815.1. Taxonomy (GTDB): domain Bacteria; phylum Acidobacteriota; class Blastocatellia; order Pyrinomonadales; family Pyrinomonadaceae; genus PSRF01. The sequence goes on along the minus strand of JBKPJS010000175.1, from coordinate 3,463 downwards.
GATTGATAACGCGGCGCCTCTCACTCTGCCGCACGCGCTTCTCTGCTGATTTATGATTCGGCATTCACGCTCTCCAAACCGCGCCCAAGGCGCAAGCGGTGGAGTATAGGGATCCGCTGTACCAGTGTCAAGGCGCCACAAATCAGCACAAACAGCACAACCCCCAAAAATCAAACCATGGATCTTTGTGCAATTGTGCTTCTTTGTGGCAGCATGTGTGCGAAGGAGAGAGTTAATCGAGTTTGAAGAAGATTGAGCTTCCGCCTCGTGGTCTGGAGACGTTATTTGGTGTTCACGATCAAAACATCAAGTATCTGGAGTCTCTGCTTGACGTAAGAATTGATGCCCGCGGCCAGGACGTTTCGATCGATGGCGATCCCGCCGACGTCGAAACAGTCCAACGCATCCTCGAAGACTTTTCTGACCTCTTCAAAGAGGGAAAGCACTTCACCGACAAAGAGCTCCGTGAAGCCTTTGCGCAGATCGCAGAAGATCGAGCTTTTAGCCTGCGCGACTACTTCACCAAGGCACGCTTCAACCCAGCCGGCAAAAAACAGGTAGCGCCGAAGTCTGTTAATCAGCGCAAGTACATTCAGGCGATTCAGGACAAGGACGTCGTGTTTGGCATCGGTGTCGCCGGCACGGGCAAGACTTACCTTGCAGTCGCCATGGCTGTCCAGGCGTTGATGCAAAAACAGGTGAACCGGATTGTGCTCGCGCGTCCCGCTGTGGAAGCCGGCGAAAAGCTCGGCTTCCTTCCGGGCGACTTGCAGGACAAAGTCGATCCCTACCTGCGACCGCTTTACGACGCGCTCTTCGATCTTATCGACTACGAACGTGTAACCAGGCTGCTCGAGAAGCGCGTGATTGAAGTTGCGCCCTTAGCGTTCATGCGTGGCCGAACGCTCTCAGACGCGTTCATCATTCTCGACGAAGCGCAAAACACGACGAGCGAACAGATGAAGATGTTTCTCACTCGCATCGGCTTTGGTTCGAAAGCAGTGATCACCGGCGACGTCACACAAGTGGATCTACCTACTGGGAAACGCAGTGGTCTGATCGAAGCGGAACGAATACTATCGAAGCTCGAAGGTATTGAGTTTGTTTACTTCACCGATAAAGACGTCGTGCGGCATAAGCTGGTGCAGATGATCATCCGTGCCTACGAAGAGCAAGGCAAGAAGAGTCAGATCTAGCGATGATCGAGGTCGTTAATCGCCAGCGACGCTTGCAGATTGATACCGAGACGTGGATCGATTTTGCGGCAAAGGCGCTCGTCGCAATAGGAAAGAATGGCCCCTCAGCCACGATCGCTTTCGTTTCGGACAAACGGATTCGACAACTCAATCAACAATTTCGCGGCATCGATAAGACGACTGATGTGCTCTCCTTCCCTGCTGATGAGCCTAACAATCTCGGCGATGTTGCTGTTTCAGTGGAAACGGCGGCTGCGCAGGCGAAAGAGAACGGTCTATCATTTGAAGACGAAATCGCTCAGTTAATCCTTCACGGCCTGCTCCATCTCTCCGGTTACGATCACGAAACTGACAATGGCGAGATGAATCGGTTGGAGCTGAGATTGAGGAGGAAGTTAGGCATCTAGCATGATTGGCAGGCAATCTTGTAAATCCTGTCAATCCTGTCCATACTATCTTCTCATTGATGGAACTTGAAATAGGGCTTGCGCTCCTTCTGCTCATAGTGCTCTCTTTGCTGGCCACGGTCGATATGGCCTTCGCCCAGTTGAGCGACGTGGGTCTGCGCCGCTTAATTGGCGAGAATGGAGAAAAGCCTGAGCTACGCTCGCGACCCTTCTTACAGCAAGCATTAGAGAACCGTCCACGGTTTACTTTTGCGCTGTCGGCGATGATTCAAATACTGCTCGTGGTCGTCGCTGTCCTGGTTACGTCAATCTCGCTGAGCCTCTTTCCGGATCCTCGTCTGGTGCTCGTTGGTCTTGTAGCCGGCTTGATCCTGGCGGGCATTTTTCGTCAACTGATCCCTCTCTTTATTTCGACACGCAATCCCGAAGGCACGCTGCTCTTCCTGCTGCCGATCGTCCGGCCATTCTTTCCCATCATGGCTTTCATCGCCGATCCTTTTCAGAGTCTGTTCGACCGCTCGCGTCGCAAGGACCAGGTTGCCGATGACGGCGAGGAAGAGGAGGAAGATGACGACAGCGGCGATCTACAGGCACTGATCGACGTTGGCGAGGCAGAAGGAATTCTCGAAGAGGAAGAAGGCCAACGAATCCATTCGATCATCGAGTTTGGCGATACGCGCGTGAGTGAAGTGATGACTCCGCGGCCCGACATCGTCGCCGTCGCTGACACGGTCACGATTCGAGAAGCACGCGACGTAATTTTGGAGTCGAAGTATTCGCGGCTGCCGGTCTATCGCGAGCAGATCGACAACGTCGACGGCATCATTTATGTAAGAGACTTGTTGCAGTGTTGGGCTGAAGGAAGCGAAGACGAGAGTATTAAACCTTTGATTAGGGACGTTTACTTTGTGCCCGAAACCAAACCCGTGTCCGACCTGCTCGATGAAATGCAAAAGGCGCACGTGCAGCTCGCAATGGTTATTGATGAGTACGGCGGCGTTTGCGGTCTCGTCACTGTCGAAGACATTCTCGAAGAGATAGTCGGCGAGATCGAAGACGAAGACATAGCGGGCGAAGAACTGGAAGAGATCGTCGAAGGCAAAGACGGGAGTTACGAAGTACTTGCTTCAACTGAAATCGGGAAGATTGAGCGGCTCTTTGACATGGAGATCGAAGATGATGATTTCACTACAATTGCCGGACTCGTCATCAACGAGTCAGGAAAAGTTCCATCCGTCGGTGAGGTGTTGACTATACGCGGCCTCGAAGTCGAAGTGCTTGTAGCCGACGAACGACGCATCGGCCGGTTGCGAGTTAAGAAGGCTCACGAAGAGAATGCCTCAGAGGTGAGCCACGGATAATTTTAAGCCACAAAGAAGCACAAAAATCACAAAATAATCGGGTACCCTAAGATTAGATCACAATGGTGGCAGTCTGAGTTTGAGGCAAAGAGAACAGAATGGGTAAACAAAAAAGCAAATTCCTGCGCGGCAAGCGTATCGATCCGGCGCCAATCGAGAAGAACGTAGCCGTTGCGGATCTAATTGACGAATCTTTTCTTGCCTATAACGCCGCGCGGATGCGCGAGGCGTGTCATCTCTTTACACAGAAGATGCTCGAGCCCGAGGTCACAGTCGGCGTCTCTTTGACGGGAGCATTAACGCCTGCGGGACTCGGAATTTCCGCACTCATCCCACTCATCAAGGCCGGATTTATCGATTGGATCATTTCCACTGGCGCCAATCTCTACCACGACACGCATTTCGGAATCGGCCTCGCGATGCACCAGGGAAACGCGCAAACATCGGACGTCGTGCTGCGCGAAGAAGAGGTGGTCCGGATCTACGACATCTTTTTCGA